>NZ_KV800716.1:51682-61260 GCF_001810285.1 Corynebacterium sp. HMSC071F07 | reverse complement strand
CGTGGGCTTTGAAAAGGACCGCGGCGGCCGCATTACCGGCGCGCATGTCCGTGACGTTGCAACCGGCCGCGAGACCACCATCAAGGGCCGCGTCTTCATCAACGCCACCGGCGTGTGGAATGACAAGATTCAAGAGATGGCCGGCGTGGAGGGCAAGTTCACTGTCCACGCTTCCAAGGGCGTGCACATCGTCGTGCCGAAGGACGCCCTCGACGCCGATGCTGCACTGTGCTTCGTCACCGAGAAGTCCGTCCTCTTCGTTATTCCATGGGGCGAATACTGGATCATCGGTACCACCGACACGGACTGGGAAAAGGGTCTATCTCTGCCGGATCCGGCACCAACCAAGGCCGACATCGACTACATCCTGGATCAGGTTAACCAGCGCGTTTCCCGCACCATTACCCGCTCCGACATCGTCGGCGTTTACTCCGGCTTGCGCCCGCTTTTGACCGGTAAGTCCGACACCACCACCAAGCTGTCCCGCAACCACGCCGTGGCCAAGGTTGCTCCGGGCCTCGTCTCCGTTGCCGGTGGCAAGTACACCACCTACCGCGTCATTGGTAAGGATGCCGTTGACTTGGCAGTAAAGGAGCTGACTTTCGACGCTCCAGAGTCCGTCACCGAACGCACCCCAATCCTGGGTGCCGAGGGCTACCACGCTCTGGCTAACCAGGTACCGACCTTGGCTAAGCGCTACGGAGTGCACCAGGACGTCATCGAGCACCTGCTTGGCCGCTACGGCTCCCTGCTGGGCGAGGTCCTTGCTCCGGCAGAAGAAGACGCTGAGCTGCTGAAGCCGGTCCCAGGTGCAGAGCAGTACCTGTGGGCTGAGGTGCGCTACGCCGTTACCCACGAGGGTGCACTGCACCTGGATGACATCCTTTCGCGCCGCCTGCGCATCGCCATTGAGTACGCACACCGCGGCGTCGATTGTGCCGATGCGGTGGCCAACTTCGTCGCTCCGCTGTTGGACTGGGACGATGCTACCAAGCAGGCAGAAATCGCCGCATTCAAGCAGCACACCGAAGCCGAGCTGCAGGCAGAAGCAGCACTGACCGACCAAGAAGCAAACGACATCCTCGTGCGCGCGGCAGGCAAGCCGCAGGTATAAGGACCATTCAAGAGAAAGACTAAAAGCATGACCGCAATGGATGCTTTCCTCTGGGAGTTCATCGGAACTGCCCTGCTCCTCCTGCTGGGTAACGGCGTGTGCGCCTTGGTTACCCTGCGCACCTCCGGTGCCAAAGGATCTGACTGGATTGTCATTGCCCTGGGCTGGGGCATGGCAGTTTTCGTGGGCGCCAGCGTGGCGGACCCTTCCGGCGGCCACCTCAACCCGGCCGTGACCTTGATGGTTGCCATCAACGGCGGCCTTGAGTGGAACCTCGTTCCTGCTTACATCGCAGGCCAGCTTTTGGGCGCAATGCTCGGCGCATTGCTTGCTTGGGCGGCCTTCAAGCAGCTTTTCGACGCCAATAACCTCGACGAAGCTGGCAATGAAACCGGTGCGAACGCCTCCACCGGTGGCATCTTCTTCACTGGCCCTGCTCACCCGAATAACTTCTGGAATGCGGTCACTGAGTTCATCGGTACCTGCGTACTGTTGATGTTCATTGCCTTTGGTCCTTCCGGCGGTGAGATTGGTGCACTGAAGTATTTCGCAGTCGCATTCGTCGTCGTTTCGGTCGGCCTTTCCCTGGGTACCCCAACCGGCTACGCCATCAACCCGGTCCGTGACCTGGGCCCGCGCTTGATGTACGCATTCGTCCTTCCCATCAAGGACAAGGGAAGCGCCAACTGGGGCTATGCCTGGGTGCCAATCGTCGCCCCGCTGCTTGCTGCAGTAGCCATCGGTTTCCTTTCCATGGCTTTGGCTTAAATACGCATCTCACCGCATTTTTGAAAATACGCAAGGAGTAAATCCATGAGCGAAAACAAGTTCGTAGCAGCAATCGACCAGGGCACTACGTCCACCCGCTGCATCATCTTCAACCACGACGGCGGGCAGGTCTCCGTCGGCCAGTTCGAGCACGAGCAGATCTTCCCGGAAAAGGGTTGGGTTGAACACGACCCGAAGGAAATCTGGGACAACACCCGCCGCGCCGGCGGCGAGGCTTTGGCCAACGGCGACGTCTCCGTCGAGTCAATCGTTGCGCTGGGCATCACCAACCAGCGCGAGACCACCGTCGTGTGGGATAAAAACACTGGTGAACCGGTCTACAACGCAATTGTTTGGCAGGACACCCGTACCACCCAGATCTGCAAGGAGCTGGCGGGGGAGGAAGGCCCGGACAAGTGGCGTCGCCGCACCGGCTTGGTCATCAACTCCTACCCGGCAGGCCCGAAGGTCAAGTGGATCCTCGATAACGTCGAGGGCGCTCGCGAGCGTGCCGAGGCTGGTGACCTGCTCTTCGGCACCATCGATACTTGGCTGCTGTGGAACCTGACCGGTGGCGCCGAGGGCGACGGCGACCAGCCGCCAGTTCACGCAACCGACGTCACCAACGCATCCCGCACCTTGCTCATGGACATCGAAAAGCTCGAGTGGGATGAGGAACTGTGCAAGGAGATGGGCATTCCTACCTCCATGCTGCCGGAGATTCGTCCTTCCCTCAGCGACTTCCGCACTGTGCGTGCCCGCGGCTCCCTGGCTGGTGTGCCGATTCGCGCCATCCTCGGCGACCAGCAGGCAGCAATGTTCGGCCAGGGCTGCTTCCGCCCGGGTTCTGCAAAGAACACCTACGGCACCGGCCTATTCTTGTTGCTGAACACCGGTACCACCCCGAAGTTCTCCGAGAACGGTCTGCTGACCACGGTGTGCTTCCAGCGCGAGGGTGAACGCCCTGTCTACGCGCTCGAGGGCTCGGTCTCCATGGGCGGTTCCCTGGTGCAGTGGCTGCGCGATAACCTGCAGATGATTCCGAACGCGGCCTCCATCGAGAACATGGCCCGCTCCGTCAAAGACAACGGCGGTGTTTACTTCGTGCCGGCCTTTTCCGGACTCTTTGCGCCGTACTGGCGCCCGGATGCCCGCGGCGTCATCGTTGGTCTTACCCGCTTTGCTAACCGTAATCACATCGCCCGTGCGGTTCTGGAGGCAACTGCCTACCAGACTCGCGACGTCGCCGATGCCATGGTTGCCGATTCCGGTGTGGAGATCACCGAGCTGCGCGTCGACGGCGGCATGACCCACAACGAGCTGCTCATGCAGTTCCAGGCGGACATCCTGAACGTCGAGGTGCACCGCCCGAAGAACGTGGAGACCACCGCAACCGGTGCTGCCTTCGCCGCTGGCCTGCAGGTCGGCTACTTCGAGGATCTGAAGAGTCTGGACACCGGCAGCGGTGAGTTCAAGGTCTGGAGCCCGAAGATGGATGAGGAGGAGCGTTCCAACCTCTACAGCGAGTGGAAGCGCGCCATCAAGCGTTCCCTGGCTTGGGAAGACTCTGAAGACGACGACGTCGTTCAGTAGGCAACCCTCCCGCTAGCTCCCGATGAGCTAGCGCGCTCTAGGTCCCGCATCTTTTTTGGTGCGGGACCTTATTTCTTGCAGGAGGCACTAATTGCCTGCGGGCGCGAAGTAGACTGTGGGGCATGGTTGATTCCTTATGGGCGCCGCGCCTTATTGCCAGTGACATCGACGGAACTTTGTTGGATAAGAACCATCGCGTCACCAAGCGAAACCGTGAAGTAATCGCCCGAGCCGTGGCTTCGGGTGCGTACTTTGCGCTTTCCACCGGGCGCCCGTTCCGCTGGATTGCGCCCGTGCTCGAGCAGCTGCCCGTCCGCCCGGTATGCGTGACGTCGAATGGCGCCGTCATCTACGATTCCGCGGAAGATAAGCTCCTCAATGTGCACGCGCTCTCGCCCGCGGCCATCACAGACGTCATCGCCGTGGCGCAGGAGGTACTGGAGCCGCTTGGGGGAGCAGGCTTCGGCGCGGAACGCGGCGGGACCTCGCTTGCCGACCCCGTCGAAGAGCTTTTTGTGGTGGAGCCCCACTATTCCGAGAACGCGCTTTTCGACGGCTTCGGGGTCGTTTCCATCGATGAATTAGCGGCTGAGCCCGCGGTGAAATTGCTTATCCGTAACACGCAATTTAGCGCCCCTGAACTCTACGATCTGATTGCTCCGCGGGTGGACCCAACGGTTGCCCATGTTACCTATTCGATGACGGAGGGCATCCTCGAAGTCGCTGCCCCCAACGTGACCAAGCGCAAGGGCGTGTCCTGGCTGGCGGAGAACTTCGGCATCGAACGTAGCGACATAATCGCTTTTGGGGACATGCCCAATGACATCGAAATGCTGTCGTGGGTGGGGCGCGGCGTCGCCATGGGCAATGCGCATCCTGCCGTGAAGGAGGCCGCTGACGAAGTCACCATGGCCAACCATCAATCGGGCGTGGCAAAGGTGCTAGAACAATGGTTCTAGCATCTTAATCCTGCAGGGGCTGACACCCCCTGCCAACTAGTCGGTGAAGACGTTAATCTTCTCGGTTGCTGGGTCGTACTGGATGTAGCCACCCTGGAAGTCCACGCGGATTTCGCGGCCGTTGCCGGTGGAGACCTCGTCGGAGGTCGGCAGGCCGAGTTTGGTGGAGTTGTCGCCCTCGGACCAAGCCTCAGCGACCTTGCCCGTCAGGGCGTGGGTGCCCGCTTCCTTGGAAGAGAGAACAACGCCGTTTTCAAAGAGCTGGGAGACAATGCCCGCCTTGAAGTCCGGGCCGCCTACTGCGAGGCCGAGAACCGGGCCGAAGGCGTTCAGGATTGCCGTCCAGGACTGCTGCAGGCTCGGGTTGCCGGAGATCTGGACGACCTTGGAGACAATGTTTGGAATCTCCGAGGTGGTCAGGCCACCGACGACGGTCTTATTGCCGTCGACCTTCTGGCCCGAGCGAGACAGGAAGATGCCGACCAAAGTCGCGGCGATACCGGCAACCGCCTGGACTACTGCAACCGGCACCTGGACGCCGCCCAGAGAGGAGGTAGCGCCGTTCGTACCGGTGGTTCCACCGGTGTTTCCACCCGGATTATTGGTACCCGGCGTCGTGGTGCCGGTATTCGTCCCAGTGTTCGTGTTGGTGCCATCGTTGGATGGCAACTGCGCACCGGAGCCGGCAGTGCCGTTCTTGATGGACTGGTATTTGCGGTAGGTCGCATTGCGGATATCGCCCCAACGTGCCACGGTGTACTGGCCTGGGCAGGCGGTGTAGTGCAGGTCATTGTGGCCGTGGAAGGTTGGAACGTGAGCAACCGCGCCTGCTGGGAAACGGGAGCCACCGAAGCCGCCGGAGACCAGGTCGGTGGAGCCCTTCGGGTTGATGTTGGAGATCGCGGCCTTCCAGCCGGCGATTTCCGCCACGGAGTTCAGCATTTGCTCCGTCGGTGCTGCGGTTTCGTAGTTACCAATCATGGAGATGCCCCACGTGTTGGTATTGAAACCGCCAACGTGTGCGCCCTGCACGGCCTTATCGAGGCCGCCGTAACGGCCCTCGTAGATGGTGCCGTATTTATCCACCAGTGCGTTGTATCCGATATCGCACCAGCCCAGGTTCTGCGCGTGGTACTGGTAGATTCCGCGCACCTGCGCTGCAGCATCAGCCTTGGTGTAGTTGTTGCTGCCCGCGGTGTGGTGCAGGGTCAGTGCCTTAACGCCGTCGTCGTAGTCTGGCCCCATGCAGCGCTTAGACTCGTCCGCACCCCAGCCTGCGCGGGAGACGACCTTTGGCATGCCGTCGGTGACAGCGGTCTGCTCGATAGCCTCGCCAGCCTGCGCATTGCCGTCAATGAAGACAGCCTCCATGCCCTCGGTGCTGGTGTTGTTTGCCGACGCGCCGGAATCCTGTGCGTCAGAATCCTGTGCGCCGGAATCCTTAGTGTCCATCTCCTGCACGTCAGCCACCGGCGCAATGTCACCGACGTTGTACGGCAGCGGCGCCGGTTGCGGGTTGGCTGCTGCTTCCGCGGCCTGTTCAATCACGGACTGATTGGAGTCCTCCGCCGGTGCGGAAGCAGGCGACTGGCTTGCCGACGCCGCCGGTGCCGAGGTTTCCGGTGCCGCGGACTCTGGGGCCTGCGTACCGTCTTCTTCCACGGGGGTTTCCTCGAAGCTCTTGTCCAGGTTGGTGCCCGAGACAAGATCGACGTTGTTGATGGAAACCTGCACGTCGTTGGTGGTTCCTGTGTAAATCAGCTCGGTGCCGTTAGTGGCGTTCGGATCGTCGTTGGTATAACCCGAGTTGTCCATGTCGTACCACTGCGACCACGAACCGTCCGCCTGCTTGGCGCGCACGAAAGCGGCGACGTCACGAGCGCCCTTCCAGGTCACGGCGAACATGGAGAAAGGCTCGTCCCGGTGGAACTGCTTGACGGCGCGGGGGCCGTCGCCTTCGCCCTGGGCAGAGATAGCAGCGTCGTCGACCACAACGGTTTCGCCGTCGCCAAAGCTCGTCGAGGCGGAAGCTACTTCGATGGGGCCGGAGCCGTTTTCTTGGGTGCGCAGCACTTGGTGGCCACCGAAGGCGGCAGCCGCAACCATCGAGACAGAGGTGACAGCAGCGATGATCGGAGTGGACCACTTCGACTTGGTAGGAACGAGACGGCGTCGTAGTTGCACGTTATCTCCATTGAGGTTTTGCGTAACGCGTGCGGGTGGTTTAGACAGCTCAAACCGAATTACGAAAGTTAACAGTTGCGCAAAATGTTACTTATGTTGTTTCTGTTAATTCTGTTCCGACACGCGTCAAAAGCGCATTCTTGATGAAGTTCTTTGTGGGTGTCATCCCCGGCGACAAGGGCGATCTCCAATAAGGTGGGGTACATGACTTCTTATGACCTCATCGTTGTTGGATCTGGATTCTTCGGCCTGACCGTTGCAGAACGTGCGGCCTCTCAATTGGGCAAGAAGGTGCTCATCGTCGAGCGCCGTAACCACCTGGGCGGCAACGCCTACTCGGAGGCGGAGCCGGAGACCGGCATCGAGGTGCACAAGTACGGTGCGCACCTGTTCCACACCTCTAACGAGCGCGTGTGGAACTACGTCAATCAGTTCACCGACTTCACGGACTACCAGCACCGCGTCTTTGCTATGCACGACGGCCCCGCGTATCAGTTCCCAATGGGTCTGGGCCTTATCAATCAGTTCTTCGGCAAGTACTACTCGCCGGATGAGGCACGTCAGCTCATCAAGGATCAGGCCGGCGAGTTCGACGTTGATGAAGCTCAGAACCTGGAAGAGAAGGCCATCGCTCTTATTGGTCGTCCGCTCTATGAGGCATTCATCCGCGATTACACCGCAAAGCAGTGGCAGACCGACCCGAAGGAGCTGCCGGCGGGCAACATCGCCCGCTTGCCGGTTCGCTACACCTTCAACAACCGCTACTTCAACGACACTTACGAGGGCCTGCCGGTAGACGGTTACGCGGCATGGCTGGAGAACATGGCGAAGCACGAGCTTATCGACGTCCAGCTGGACACCGATTGGTTCGAGGTTCGCGAACAAGTTCGCGAAGAGAATCCGGATGCGCCGGTTGTTTACACCGGCCCGCTGGATCGCTACTTCGACTTCTCTGAGGGCGAGCTGGGCTGGCGCACCCTGGACTTTGATCTTGAGGTCTTGCCGACCGGCGACTTCCAGGGCACCCCGGTGATGAACTACAACGATGCTGACGTTGATTACACCCGCATCCACGAGTTCCGCCACTTCCACCCTGAACGGCAGGATAAGTACCCGAAGGATAAGACCGTCATCATGAAGGAGTACTCGCGCTTCGCCGAGTCCGGCGACGAGCCTTACTACCCAATCAACACTCCAGAGGACCGCACCAAGCTGGAGGCTTACCGACGCCTCGCAGCGGCCGAGGCAAAGGAGAACCAGGTTCTCTTCGGTGGCCGCCTGGGTACCTACCAGTACCTCGACATGCATATGGCCATTGCTTCCGCGCTGAGCATGTTCGACAACAAGCTGGCCCCGTTCTGGAACGAGGGCAAGGCCCTCGAACAGGAGCGCGGCCACTAAGCCGAACTTCGTCAACATAACACTTAATACTCAATACACCACCCAACACTCCACCCAACACTCCACACTGTGGAGTGTTGGGTGGAGTGTTGTATGTAGTGTTGCGCAGACCGGAAAAATTATGATTGACCTGCGTGATCGTTCCGTGCTGTGGGGATTTCGGACGAGGAACACGTGCGAACACTACACAACACACCACAGTGTGTGTAGTGTTGTGTGTAGTGTTTGAGGGTGTTCAGGAGCGTTGAGCGCTGATAGGGGTGAGTGATTGTGGTCTGGGACGATGACCAGGTGGAGATCGCCGAGATCATTGGAAGCCTGCGATCTCAGGGCACCGATACGCGCGCCGTAGAGGTCAAGGCAGCTGTGGGAGGTTTTCCCAAGAAGCTCGTTCGCTCTATCTCTGCCTTTGCTAACGGGACCGGTGGAATCATCATCTTGGGGCTGGATGAAGACAACGGGTTCGTTCCGGTACCAGGCTTTGATGCTACTGCCATGGCGGATGCCCTGGCTGGCGCATGTGCAGACCTCGTGACTCCGTCGGTTCGCGCCCAGATCGACATTGTTGAGTGGGAGGGCGCGAGCATTGTCGTTGGCACCATTCCCGAATGTGCTCCTTTTGAGAAGCCTTGCTGGGTCGTTTCTCAGTCGAAGTATCACGGCAGCTATATCCGGGTCCATGATGGGGACCGCGTACTAAAGCCATACGAGATCGACCGGCTGGAGGAAAACAAGACCCAGCCGGAATGGGATCTGGAGCCGGTTCCGGATGCTGACATCGACGATCTGGATCCTGACATTGTGGCCGAGATCTTGGCCCGCGAGCGCTCCATCCATGAACGCATTTTTGGACGGTTGAGCGATGAAGAGGCGATGTTAGCGCTCCACCTGATTACCCGGAACGACAACGGAAAATTAGTGCCAACTCTGGGCGGGCTTATGGTAGCGGGCACTTACCCACAACAGTTTTTCCCGCGGCTCAACGTGACCTTTGCAGCATATCCCGGCACCGATAAATCGGCCGGGATGGGCAAGCAGCGCTTCCTCGACAACGAAAGTCTGGTGGGGCCCATTCCGGTGCTGGTCGCGGATGCCGTGCGGGCAGTCCGACGCAATATGCGCGTAGGAGGCGTAATCGAGGGAGTCTTCCGTAAGGACTTGCCGGACTATCCTCCGGAGGCTGTGCGTGAGGCAGTCGCTAATGCGCTTATGCACCGTGACTATTCGCCGCAGGCGCGGGGCACGCAGGTACAAGTGAACCTGTATGTCGACCGGCTGGAGATCCTCAACCCCGGTGGTCTTTATGGAACGGTCACCGTTGATCGATTGGGCACTGCGGGTATGTCTAGCGCGCGCAATCAGCATTTGTCTGCGTTGCTGGAGGTGACTCCTGCCGGTGACGGAGATGGGTACGTTGCGGAAAACCGTGGTACCGGATATATCGAGATTCTCGACCAACTGGAGCAGCAGCTGCTGCCGCCGCCGGTACCACGGGATTCATTAACTGAATTTGAACTCACCTTTGCGCGGCGAAATCCGACTACCCCGGAGCGCACCGC
>NZ_KV800716.1:46088-51582 GCF_001810285.1 Corynebacterium sp. HMSC071F07 | reverse complement strand
CGACTATCTTCGCGAACACAGGACAGCGTCCAGCCGCGAATTGGCAGGGGCTGCGGGGCTGTCCCTCAACGGCGTGCGCAGGACCATTAACGAACTTGTTGAGGAAGGCGTCATCGTGCGCACTGAGCCGCTGAAGAGCCCGAAGCAGCGCTATCGGCTGCAGGGCTAATCACGGTGTTCAACGTCACTTTGTTCGCGCGCCGCCGCTGAATACTTGTAGTCGCGTAGCAACCTGCGGCCCGAGCGGCGTAGTTTCGCACGTACGTCATCGCGTACTGTCCAGTCGGTCTTTGCATCTCGACGCAGCATGGAAACGAGCTGGCGTGCGATTTCAGCAAGAACTTCGTCGTCCATGAGCTCGGTTGCGGATTCGTTACGTTAAATAAACTCGAGCGAAGTACCCAGCTTTTAGTCTGTTAATCGTCCTGAAGGGGGCTTAAGACTGGTTAATTAATGATAAAAGAGTGTTGCCCGAGAGTGGTTTGGTTTTTCGTGGGGATCGGGCTTCAAAAGCGTATGCCTTGCTGACGTGTTCGGTCAGGTCCGGTGATAAAGCGGTACTTTGACGGTTTTGTGCGTGCCGCGGGTTGGTGTTGAAACCGGGAGCGAATCTCCGTAAGGTTAACACTAGGTTAACAAACAGAGAACAGAAAGTGATTGGGTGAGTACCATGACGCATCTCAATGATCACCGCCTCGCGACCTTGCGCCAGGACCTCCACGACCTGTACGGCAACGCTCACGCTGCTGCGGAAATCGACGCCGAGGTAGACGCGGCAATCGCGCGCCATACTGCCGGTGCAACGGTCGAAGAATTCATCCCTGTTCTGGTTGAACGTGAGGTAAAAGATTACTTCGGCGAGCACCGCCTTCACGTGCGCTTTTCCGCTGGCGCAAATCAGGCCTTGGCACAGGAAGTTGTAGAGCTCGCCAAGAAGTATGCTGGCGACGCCTTGCTTGTCGACGCCGCGGCACCCCACGAGGAAGCCGACCCCGAAGGCCGTATGGTCGAAATGCCTGATTTCATCGTCTACCTAGGCCGCGAGATTCCGCGCGACGAGCCGGGCAAGGACATCAAGATCTGGGACATCGCAGAGGCTAACACCGAGGAAGAAAAGCGCGAGCTGCACGACGACCTCGGCGCCCGCGTGCTTTATATGTTGGGCAAGCTGGGTATCGAGCCAGTAAGCGATAAGGCCCCTGTCGAGGCCTAATCTCACAACTAGAAGCGATAGGCCGGTGGCAGGTTCGCAGAAATAGCGTTGTTGGACACCCAGAACTCGGCGTAGTTATAGGGCATGTAGTGCGTGCCCATGCCTGGATGCCAATCCTGCTCGCCTAGTTGCGGCGGGACTGCCCGCTGGTGATTGAGTTCGCCGTGGGCATAAAGCCGCTCGGGCAGCGCGCCGATGATGGGCCGGTAGTCGGCGAGAAGGCGCGCGAACTGCGCCGAGAAATCCGCGCGAGAAAGATCCTTTTCCAAGATCTCAATGCGCTCGAGAAGGGCGCTGATCGCGCTCGTCGCCGGAAGGTCTCCGCTTTCTGCCACTGCAGAAGCTCTCTGCATATCTGCTTTCAACCATCCCAACTCAGTTGACCGCGTGAGTTTTTCGCCCTTAGCCATGCGCTGGAGATCATCCAGCTGCGCCTTCGCAGTGCTGAGTCGGTGCAACTGGCGGTAACCCTGCGTAATTGATCCGCTGTGTTGGAAAAGTAGGGAAGTGCTAGCCGAAGGATCCATCGAATCCAGTGCCACAATATTCGGCTTTACCTGGCGATAGTCAGTCTTGATCTGTTCCCATTGAGCCTTGAAGGCTTCGTTAATCAGCGGGGTATTAAGTCCCGCGACGATTTTGTCGCCCTCGATGATGAACTTTGTGGCAGCCGGGAGGGTACCACGGTTGAAATCCAGCTGTTCGAGGAGTCGACGGGCGGTTACCCTGCGCGAATACAGAAACGAAGCCACGAGCATCGTGACCGCCAGCACTGATATCGCGATGAAGATGCTCCAGCCTGGAAGCCCCGTGGTCGATTCGCGGGAGATAGAGGGATCGCCCGCAGCCTTGGCCGCTAAAAGCAGGCCGACGGTGTAGTTGCCGCCCCGCATCGGGGCTTCCATCTGGTCCAGAATACCGTCCAGGCGTCCCGGCGCCTCGATGGAAATCGCCTCGCACACATCATTACTGCAACGGGCAGTCGATGACATTGGATCCAAACCAACGCCGATGAGCAGCGTTCCTTCCCTAAGGCTGCGTCCATCCGTGTTCAGCAGGCCGCGGGCGTTGTCTCGCAGGTATTCCAATGCATCAGTCGATACATCCTTGTGGTTGTGCTCATAGGTGAAGTACAGAATCCGGCTTACCTCAGGAGGTAGGTCGAGTGCCTCCGATTCCTGGCGCAGAGCTGATTCATCCGAGGGCGAAAGCAGATTACCTTCATCAAAAATCTCCACCGTGGGCGTAGCGGCGTGTGCCGTTGCTGGCAGCGTCACCAGCAAGAAAGCTACGGCAAGTAGCTGGAAAAGATATTTCATTAGATAAATAGAGTCCGCTCTTAAAGAGATAGAGAATGCGAGCGCATTTATGGCTCTTTAGGCTCGGATTAATCGTAGTGCTCACGGCCGGGTTGTGTTAAATACGCGTCACTGCAGCCCTGAATCCGTGTGGGAGCGAGGTTATCGGCCACAAACCACTAGGCTGTTTGACTGAATATTGTCATAAAACCGTTTGGAGAATCGAAGTAATCGTGACTGCCAACAATCCCTCCGCCAGCGCCGCTGGCAGCGAAACCCGCGTTTTCGAACCTGTTCAGCGAATCTTGCTGCCCAAGCGCGGCGAGCCTTTTGACGTCCGGATGCTCTATCTCATCGAGTCCGAGCAAAACCGCGAGCGCCTGAGCTGGACCAACCGCACTGCGGTGACGATTCCAGCGGGTGAAGAGGCTTCTTTCGAGACCTACTTCAACGCTTTCCCTGCTTCCTACTGGCGCCGCTGGTCCCAGCTGAAGTCCATCGTGCTCTCCCTCGAGCTCGAAGGCCAAGCCAACGTCTCCATTTACCGCTCCAAACAGGACGGTCAGCGCATCTCCGTGGCCAACCACCTGGTCGGCAGCGGTCACCACGACTTCGAACTGCCGCTGAAGAACTTCGAAGACGGCGGCTGGCTGTGGTTCGACATCACTGCTGAAAAAGAGACCGTTCTCTCCAACGCTGCGTGGTGCGCTCCACACGAGCCGGGCCCGCAGATTATGCCGGACGGTACGGAGATCCCGGCTTCGGAAAAGCGCGTTGCCGTGGGAATTCCTACCTTCAACCGCCCAACCGACGCCGTCGCAGCTCTGCAGGCTCTCGCCGAGGACCCAGTGGTTGACGGCATCATCGACTACGTCCTTATGCCGGACCAGGGCAACCAGCACCCAGCAGACGAGCCAGGCTACGAGCAGGCCGTCGAGCACTTCGGCCCGCGCTTCCGCGAGTTCCGGCAGGGCAACCTGGGCGGCTCCGGCGGCTACTCCCGCATCATGTACGAAGCGTTGGAGAACACCGATTCCCCGTTCATCCTCTACATGGATGATGACATCGCCATCGAGCCTGACTCCATCCTGCGCGCAGTGCAGGCCGCGCGATACGCCGCAAAGCCGATCATCGTTGGCGGACAGATGCTGAACCTGCAGGAGCGCTCCCAGCTGCGCACCACTGGCGAGCAGGTCAACAAGCACGACTTCATGTGGGGCGGGGCGCCGCACGCGGTCTACGACCACGACTTCGCCAAGTACCCATTGCGCGCTATTGGCGACGCCCAGTCGCACCTCGACCCACGTAAGTACGACTCCCGTGCTCTGCATCGCCGCGTCGACGTCGAATACAATGGCTGGTGGATGTGCCTGTTCCCACGCGTAGTTGCCGAGTCCAACGGCCAGCCGCTGCCGCTGTTTATCAAGTGGGACGACACCGAGTACTCCCTGCGTGCCCAGCGCGCCGGCTTCCCAACCGTGACTTGGCCAGGCGCTGCCATTTGGCACATGGCGTGGGCGGACAAGGACGACGCCATCGATTGGCAGGCGTACTTCCACCTGCGCAACCGTCTCATCGTCGCTGCGATGTACCACGACGGCGACGTCAAGGGCATTACGAAGTCCATCTTCAAGTCCACCCTCAAGCACACGATGTGCATGGAATACTCCACCATGGCTATCCAGCTGGAAGCTATGAAGGACTTCTTGGCCGGCCCAGATCACCTCTTCGACATCCTGGAATCCTCCCTGCCGCGCATCGCGGAAATCCGCAAGAACTACTCCGATGCCGTCATCATCGAGTCTGCCGACCAACTGCCAGCTCCGCCCGGCGCGCCGGGCGTACCGACCCGCAACATCGGCGGCCGCCTCGGCAAGGTCAAGAAGCTGCCATGGCTGCTGAAGTCCGCAAAGCACCTGGTCACCAAGGAAGACCGCGCGCACCACGAGGCGCCGCAGCTCAACCTCACCCCAGACGAAGCGCGCTGGTTCACCCTGTCCCGCGTGGACTCCGCAACAGTTTCCACCGCAGGTGGCACCGGCGTGGCCTTCCGCAAACGCGACCGCGATCTGGCCACCGACCTCGTCAAGCAGACCCGCGGCCTGCTCAAGGAGATCGAGGAGAACTTCGACGATCTGAAGGCGCAGTATCGCGCCGCGATGCCGGAGCTGACCTCCCGCGAATCCTGGAAGAAGGTATTCGATGCCCAGTAAGCTTTCTGTAGCGGAATCACACGTTCTGGAAAGCATCCAGAACGCAGCTTTCGACGTCCCTGGAGTTGTACCTGCCGCCCGCGGCCTTAGCCACTTGGGTGAGCATGCCCTGGGCTGGATGGGAACTTCCGCTCTCATGTACGTGGTCAATCGCGCGGACAAAGCGAAGGCTCGCCAGTGGGCATACGTCGGCGCGAGTGCTTTTACCGCCCATGCGGCCAGCGTTGTGTTAAAGCGCATCGTTCGCCGCAAGCGTCCCGATTACCCGTACGTGCGTGTGGGCGTGGCAACGCCGTCTAAGCTGTCGTTTCCTTCTTCCCACTCGACGTCGACAACCGCGTTCCTCGTCGCCGTCGCACATCTTTTGTCCACCCCAGCGCCGCTTGTCGGCGTGCCCGTGATGATGGCTTCGCGTATGGTGCTCGGAGTGCATTATCCAACGGATACCGCGGTTGGAGCTGCGATCGGCGCAGTCACCGCAGAGGCATTAACCCGCTACGAAAGGAAGACCGCGTGAGCGATTCCCACCACGACGACGGTACGCAGCGCGTGTTCCACTCTGAACCGCATACTTCAGGCATCGACACTGGCCGCAAGCGTAAGCCGCCGAAGAACCTCGCCGACGGAATGGTAAAGGCCCTCCGCCCAAAGCAGTGGGTCAAAAATGTCCTCGTCCTCGCTGCTCCAGCAGCAGCGGGTGCGGACGCACTGTTCCATTCGCGCGTGCTTCTCGACGTCCTCCTTGCCTTCATCGTCTTCTGCATGGGCGC
>NZ_KV800716.1:37908-45988 GCF_001810285.1 Corynebacterium sp. HMSC071F07 | reverse complement strand
TCCTCGATTTACCTCATCAATGACGCACGCGACGTCGAAGCTGACCGCGCGCACCCGACCAAGCGTTTCCGCCCGATTGCCGCCGGCGTCCTACCGGTTGGCCTGGCCTACGCCATGGCGGCAGTGCTCATCGTTGGCTCCATTGCTTTGTCCTTCCTGGCCACCGCTGGCCCACAGCTGGCAATCGTGATGGCTGTGTACATCGCTTTGCAGCTGGGCTACTGCTTTGGCTGGAAGCACATGCCGGTTATCGACATCGCGCTGGTTTCCTCTGGCTTCATGCTGCGCACAATGGCCGGTGGCGTTGCCGCGGGCATCGTCTTGTCGCAGTGGTTCCTGTTGGTTGCGGCATTCGGCTCGCTGTTTATGGCTTCCGGTAAGCGCTACTCCGAGATTCTTCTTGCGGAGCGCACCGGCGCCAAGATTCGCAAGTCCCTCGAGGGCTACACGCCGACCTACCTACGCTTCGTCTGGACCCTTGCGGCTACCGCTTTGGTCATGTCCTACTCGCTGTGGGGCTTCCAGCTTTCCAACGCCGCCGATGGCCCAGCTGGCGTCTGGTACCAGGTTTCGATGGTTCCGTTTACCATCGCTGTGCTGCGCTATGCCGCTGACGTCGACCGTGGCAATGGCGGTGCACCTGATGAAATCGCCCTGGAAGACCGCGCACTGCAAGTCCTTGCGCTCGCGTGGCTGGCCTGCATCGCTATGGCGGTCTACATCATGCCGATGCTGTAGAGAACAGGGTTCTCTGCAGGGGCAGGGCGCTCTACAGGAACGGAATATGACACCATAAAGAATGTATTCTGGCAGCACAAAGCTAGGAATATAACCAAATAAGATGGGTAATGTTAAACTTTTACCCCGTGAATAACACTAATAACAAGAATCTGGTCCGGCTCAGCGCCGCGGCATCGGTGATTGTTATTGGTGTTTTTTCTTTTTGGGGTGGCTTCGTACGCCGCTGGATTTCCGACGATGGCCTCATCGTCCTGCGCCCCGTACGCAACCTCGAAGCCGGAAATGGCCCCGTGTTCAACATGGGCGAGCGCATCGAGGCTAACACTTCCACGCTCTGGCAGTACCTGATTCTGCTGCTGCGCTGGATCACTGGCGCCGACCTCGCAGGCATTGCCATCTACTTAGGGCTTTTCTTTGCTGTCTGTGCGATGGCGCTCGGCACATTTGCCACCGTTGGTCTTGTTTCGCGGGGCAAGAGCGCAACCCTCGTCGCTCCTGCCGGCGCACTGGTCTACCTCACGTTGCCACCAGCTCGCGACTTCTTCACCTCCGGCCTCGAATGGGGCCTAGCCATCTTCTATCTGGCTGTGCTGTGGTGGATGCTGCTGAAGTGGGCTCGGGGCGTCGATAAGCATGCGGCGAATGCCAGCGACTCCATGCCATATTGGCTGGCTGTCTGGGCTGGTCTGTCCTGGCTCGTGCGCCCGGAGCTCGCTCTCTATGGCGGGCTGGTTGGTGTGCTGCTGCTGGCTGCCCACCGTAATTGGAAAGCATGGCTCGGCATTCTCGCTGCAGCGCTGCCTTTGCCGCTGGGCTACGAGATTTTCCGCATGGGCTACTACGGCCTACTTACCCCGCACACTGCGGTGGCGAAGTCCGCATCCGGCGCAGCGTGGAGCCACGGTTTTAACTATTTGGGCGACTTCGCTCTGCCGTATGCGCTCTACTTACCGCTCATTGTCCTCGCCGCGTGGGCGCTGTGGAGCCTGCGTCGTGAACTGCGTCCCAGTGGGTTTCGTACTCCGGCCACCGCAGCCTACCTTTTGCTCGCGGCCGGTCTTTTGCATCTGATTTATGTCCTGCGCGTCGGCGGTGACTTCATGCACGGCCGAATGCTTTTGCTGCCGCTCTTCGCGCTGCTGCTGCCCGTCTTCGTCCTTCCACTGCGCTCCATCCTTGGCGCTGTCACCACCTCCATCTGTGCAATCTGGGCATGCGTGATTGTTCTGCGTGGGCATTCCGTTGACTGGGATGATTTTTCTCGCCCGCTCAACATCGTCGACGAGCGTGAGTTCTGGACGCATGCCACCAAGCACCAAACCGGCCACCCGCCGCGCTCGGTGGAAGACTTCGACCACATGCGCTTTATTGAGCACTACCAAGAGGGCATGGATGAGCTCGAAGCCGGCGACGCCCTTGCCGTTCTTTATGCCAAGAAGGGTGAGGAGAATGCCTATGGCTGGATGGGCATCGAACGAGACCCCAGCATTGATGAATTACCCACGGTCTACTTCATCAACATGGGCATGACTTCTATGAACGCACCGCTCGAGGTGCGCGTGCTCGATGACATCGGCTTGGCGACGCCGCTCGCCGCCCGCCAACCACGCATCGCCGACGGCCGCATCGGTCACGACAAGAGCCTGCCGACATATTGGCAGGCGGCGCCGACCGCGGTGGACATTGACGAGCTGCCATCCTGGTACGACAAGGAAGAAACCCGGAAGGCGCGCAAAGCCTTGCAGACTGAGGACTTCCAGAAGCTGTTTGCCACCTACAAAGATCCGCTTGATGCGAAGAGATTTTTCGAAAACATCAAATTCGCGCTAACCGACGGCCGCACCCTGACTTTTTCCGAAGATCCTGGCGATTACCTTGGGAAATGATAGGGGTTTAATCTCCGTTACGGCGTGGCAGCTTCCCTAAACTGCCCTGCGCCTACTCAGCGAACGTGGTTCTGGATGGGACTTTGCTGGCTAAGTGGGTTAAGCTGCTAGAGATTCCTCGTTATATTTCTGTGACGTTAACGTTTCCAGATGTGGCGACGATATGTGTCAGTAGCACTAAATTTTTCTATCTAGCTCTTGTTGAGAAGTACATAAAGGAGAGACATGACTTCACTGAGCTCGGGTCTCAAGGCGCGTGTTCTCACAGCCGTAATGACCGTTGCGGTTGCGCTTGGACTCGCTGTTGCCGCCGGTAGCCAGGAAGCGTCCGCTGCAAACCGCGACTTTTTGCGTGCTGATGCCACGGGCACCTGTGACTGGGATGCCGTCGGTTGGTGGGTGCAGCGCTGTGACGTTTGGTCCCCAGCAATGGGCCGCAACATTCCGGTGCAGATTCAGCCGGCTAAGAACGGCGGCAACGCTGGTCTGTACTTGCTGGATGGCCTGCGCGCGACGAACCGCACCAACGCTTGGATCAACGACGTAAATGCTGCCCGCACCTACGAGCCGCACAACATCACCCTCGTAATGCCGGTTGGCGGAGAGGCCTCCTTCTACGCTGACTGGGAGGGCCCGGCTACCTACAACGCTGTTTCCCCGATCAACTACAAGTGGGAAACCTTCCTGACCTCCGAGCTGCCTGGCTACCTGGAGCGCAACTTCGGCGTTGCTCGTAACAACAACTCTATCGCTGGTCTGTCCATGGGCGGCACCGCAGCCATCACCCTGGCCGGTAAGCACCCAGACCAGTTCCGCCAGGTTCTGTCCTACTCCGGCTACCTGACCACCACCTTGCCGGGTGCGCAGACCTTTATGCGCCTCGCGCTTCTCGACGCCGGCGGATTCAACATCAACGCAATGTACGGTTCTCTGGTTAGCCCGCGCCGTTTCGAGAACGATCCGTTCCGCGTCATGGGCGGTCTGCGCAACACTGACATCTACATCTCTGCAGCTTCCGGTATCCCAGGTGCAGGCGATGCAGGTTACTTGCCGCAGCATCAGCTGTCTGGCGCCGTTTTGGAGATGTTCGCTGGCGCTACCACCCGTATCTGGGAGGCAAAGGCTCGTGCAACTGGTCTGCGCGTGACTTCCAACTACCCAATGCAGGGTCTGCACAACTGGGCACAGTTTGGCTACCAGCTGGAGCACTCTAAGCCACAGGTTCTCAATGTGATGAACGCTTGGTAAGCATCTAGGGAATTCGTTAGGAATCGCTCCGGCGAATTGTCCTAGATGGGTTCTTAACCGGCCGCAGGTTTTCCTGCGGCCGGTTTTGTGTTTTGGGCGTGTTCCTCTATGAAAAGTCTCAAGTTCAACTTAAACTTGAGCACACAATAGACAGCACTTCGCGGCCTAGATGAGGAAAGTCCGGAGGAGGGGAACCTTCGGAAACCACGCCTAGTCCGCTACCTCGACATTAAAACCTCGACTTCATACAAGGACTCATCTATGCGTAAAAATGCGTCTGCATCCAGCCTGCGCTCTCCAGGTTCCCCGACCAAGGCTCGTAAGGGTCTGGCCATCGCAGCTTTGCCTACTGCTGTAGCGGTGGGCCTGTCTCTCCTGCCGAATGCAACGGCTCAGTCCTCCCTTGGTTCTTTGACACAGAACCTGGGTAGCTCCAACCTATCCGATGCTTTCGCTCCTGGCACCCCGCCGGAGCGTACTCCGATTCAGACCGAGTACCCAGAGGTTGAGGGTCTTCCGGAAGGCGTCGATATTTCCCGCGTGGAATACCTGACCAACCGCAACCTGCGCGTCTACATCAAGTCCGCAGCGATGCCGGACAAGGAGCAGGTTGTCCAGATCCAGCTTGCTCGTGACTGGTACTCCAGCCCGGATAAGAAGTTCCCAGAGGTATGGGCACTCGACGGCCTGCGCGCACGCGATGACGAGTCCGGCTGGACCATCGAGACCGACATCGAGACTCAGTTCGCTGAGCGCAACGTCAACCTCATCATGCCGGTGGGCGGCGAGTCCTCTTTCTACTCTGACTGGCAGAAGCCGGACAATGGCCGCAACTACAAGTGGGAGACCTTCCTGACTAGGGAGCTCGTCCCGATTCTCGATAAGGCTTATCGTTCCAACCAGAAGCGCGCCGTTACCGGCATCTCCATGGGCGGTACCGCGGCTATGAACTTGGCGGAGCGAAACCCGCACCTGTTCCAGTTCGTTGGTTCCTTCTCTGGCTACCTGGACACCACCACGCAGGGCATGCCTGAGGCTATCGCCGCAGCCCAGATGGACGCCGGCGGATACACCTCTACCAACATGTGGGGTCCGCACTACTCTCAGGATTGGATCGACCATGATCCGAAGCTGGGCATCGAAGCACTCAAGGACATGAAGGTCTACGTCTCCGCCGGCTCCGGTAAGGACGACTACGGCAATCTGAGCTCCGTGGCAAAGGGCCCTGCAAATGCTGCTGGCGTTGGCCTCGAGTTCATCTCCCGTATGTCTACCCAGACCTTCGTCGATTACGCGAAGCGCGCCGGTGTGCCAGTTGTTTCCCGCTTCCGCCCATCTGGCGTTCACAGCTGGGAATACTGGCAGTTCGAAATGCGCGAGGCTTGGCCAGTCATGGCCGACGCCCTCGGCATCGCTAAGGAAGACCGCGGCGCAGATTGCACCCCGGTTGGAGCTATCGCAGAGGCAACCAAGTCCGGCATCCTAGGCTCCTGCCTGAACAATGAGTACGACGTCGCCGGCGGTAAGGCCGAGGATTTCCAGGCGGGTACCGCTTACTGGTCCCCAGAGACTGGTGCACACGCCATCTTCGGTCGCATCGGCGCACGTTACGCAGAAAGCGGCGGCCCGACCTCCTGGCTGGGCTTCCCAACCACCGGCGAGACCAAGACCCCAGACGGCAAGGGTCGCTTCGTTCACTTCCAGCACGGCTCCATCTACTGGACCGCAGAAACCGGCGCTTGGGCTATTCCAGGTGACATGGTTGAGGCATGGGGCAAGAACGGCTTCGAAGGCGGCGACCTGAAGTACCCAACCGGTCCGGTCACTAAGGTCGGCGAGGGCTTCGCACAGGACTTCCAGAATGGCGTTCTGACCCGTAACCCGGATGAGTCCCACTCCATCGTCCACGGTGCCATCGGCGCCAAGTACAAGGAGCTGGGCGGCCCGTCCTCCTCGCTGGGCTTCCCGAAGGGTGGCGAAAAGCCAATCAAGGGCGGCTTCTTCCAAGAATTCGAGCACGGCAACATCTACTGGTCCGCTGAATCCGGTGCGCACTACATTCTGTACGGCGCAATCATGGACGAGTGGGGCAAGCGCGGTTTCGAGCAGGGCGAGTTCGGCTGGCCAACCAGTGACTACAACCAGATCGCAGCCGGCGGCATCTCCCAGACATTCCAGCACGGTGAGATCCGCGAAATCATGGGCAGCGTTCAGGCGGAAAAGAAGTAATCATGCGTACCTCCTTCCGGGTTCCTGTAATGTGCGCAGCCTTCATGGCTGCTGCACTCGGCATAAGCGCCTGTGGTTCCGCAACGGTTGAAAGCGAGAATTCTCCCGAGCAGACGAAAGTCGCCCCGCTCGAGCGTTCTCCGCAGCCTGCAAGTGCTTCTGAAAGCGCCTCTGAAGCTAGCTCGCAGTCGGCGGATTCTTCGGACGAAAAGTCCTCTTCAGAATCCAGCGCTGCTTCGGCAAGCGATGAGCCTGAAGACCGTGGCGCCCGGGAAATCTCCGCTATCCCTTCGCCTAGCCGGACTCAGGGACCTGAGCAAGATTTCCTAGCTGCAGTTCAGAAAGCTGGAGTAAAAACAGAAGGTGCAGAAGATCAAATCATCGGTGCAGGCCAAGCTGCGTGCAACGAAGGCGATGCCGTAACCATCCCCGCTGTTGCAGGTCAGCTCATCGAGCAGGGCCGCGCACCTTTGTCACATGAGGAGCTAACCGCTGTCCTCACGGACCAAGCGCGCGGCACCCTGTGTGCTAAATAAGGTAGAAATTTATGCGAAAAACACTCACGGTTGTTGCCGTCCTCGTCGTATTAGCTGTCATCGGCGCGGGAGCGGTTCACTTCTTAAACGCCAACAAGGCAGGAGAATCCAACAACCTGAGTGAGCCGGTGCCCACCGAGCAGGGCGGGGGAGTCGAGGCCCCTGCCCAGCCGGATTGGTGCCCGCGCTTCGAAGTGATTTCTGCCCCTGGCACTTGGGAATCCAAGGCCGATGATGACCCCATCAACCCGACCGCCAACCCCAAGTCCTTCATGCTTTCCATCAGCAACCCGCTGAAGGAGGCCTACGTTCCTGAAGACGTAAAGGTCTGGACGCTGCCTTATACCGCGCAGTTTAAAAACATCAACGCTCAACAGGAGATGAGCTACGACGAATCCCGTGATGAGGGTACCTCTCGCCTCGAGGGCGAGCTGACCACCATGCACGAGAACTGCCCAGCCACCAAGTTCATCATCGCCGGTTTCTCTCAGGGTGCTGTCATTGCGGGCGACGTCGCAGACCGCATCGGTGGTGGCAATGGCCCAATCCCAGCCGAGGCTGTTTCGGGCGTTGCGTTGGTGGCAGATGGGCGTCGCCAAGCAGGCGTAGGCCAGAACCCCGGTGTGCCCGTTGCTGGTGTCGGTGCAGAGATTGCTCTGCAGCCGGTTGGCATGCTCATCCAAGGCATCGTTCCTGGAGCATCCATGCGCGGGCCGCGTGCAAATGGCTTCGGCTCCTTGGCAGATCGCACCTTCCAGATTTGTGCACCTGATGACTCTATCTGTGATGCCCCACTCGATGGCCCAAACGGCCTTGAGCGCGCACGCGGGCTCATTGAAGCAAACGGTGTGCACGCGATGTATGCCACTAACTCGAACGTGATTCCGGGTACCACTGCCAACCAATGGGTCGTCGGCTGGGCGCGGGAAATTATCGACCGCACCTAACTCCGTTCAAACTTAAAATGGCCACGTTATGTAACGCTCTGCGTCTCCGAGATGATATTTTTAATGTCAAAAGTAAACAATCTAAGCCCAAAAGGAGATTAGATGGACCTCCAAGCATTGATTGGCCAGTTCTTTGACGGGAATGGTCGCATTGTTCTGCCGCCTCACTTGACCCTGCCGGGGCTTTGTGAGCACGTCTTTGAAATGGAACAACAATCAGGAGTTCCTGATCGCCCGGTTTTGCGCCAGTGGCTCTTTGATGATGACCCAGCTGGTGCCCCGCGCGATTTCACGCGCTCAGAAGTAAACAAGCGAATCAAGGTCGTGGCCGCGCGCCTGCAGCAGGTCGGCGCAGTAGGGGACCGCGTGGCTATTCTTGCCGGAAACTCTCCGGAGTACCTGTTTGGCTTTATGGGCGCGATGTATGCGGGAATGACGCCGCTGCCACTCTATGATCCGAACGAGCCGGGGCACTCCGAGCACCTGCGCGCAG
>NZ_KV800716.1:0-37808 GCF_001810285.1 Corynebacterium sp. HMSC071F07 | reverse complement strand
CTTTGGAGATTCGAATCCTTCGATTGTTCTGACCAACAATGTTTCTGCAGCCGCAGTTCGCCGCTACTTCGCAGACTTGCCGTCGGCGCAGCGCCCACGCGTGATTTCCATCGATTCTCTGCCGGATTCGCTCGCGGCTTCGTGGAAGAATCCAGTTGAACAAGGCGCCGGTGAGGGAGCAGCAGCGCCCGTCGACGCTCCCGCTTTCCTCCAGTACACCTCCGGCTCTACCCGCACTCCAGCGGGCGTGTTGCTGACTAACCGCTCGATTTTGACGAATGTGCTGCAGATTTTTGCTGCGGTACACATCAAGACGCCGCCGCGCATCGTTTCCTGGCTGCCGTTGCACCACGATATGGGCATTATTTTGGCTTCTTTCGCCACCATTTTGGGCTTGAACTTTGAGATGATGTCACCGCGTGACTTCGTGCAGCAGCCGAAGCGTTGGGTGCGCCAGATTAGCCGTCAGCCGGGTGATGAGAACTTTGCGGGAATTTATGCCGTGGTTCCGAACTTTGCGCTCGAGCTGGCTGCTCGTTATGGCGCACCGGTTGCGGGTGAGGATATTGATCTGTCGCATGTCGATGGCATTGTCATCGGCTCCGAACCTGTAACAGAGACTGCAGTGGACAATTTCTGGGAGGTCTTTAGCAAGTACGGTCTCAAGCGCGAGGCTATGCGTCCTTCCTATGGTTTGGCAGAGGCAGCGTTGATGGTGGCTACTCCGCAGGAAGGCGAGCGCCCGCTCATCACGCACTTCAACCGTGAGCAGTTGACGGCAGGCAAGGCCGTTGTGGAGGCTAAGTCCGATCAGACGGTGGCTTTTGCATCAAATGGTCAGGGCATGCCTGCTCAGTATCTGACGATCGTGGACCCAGAAACCAAGGCTGAGCTTGCCGACGCCCAGATCGGCGAGCTGTGGCTGCACGGCGACAACATGGCAGCCGGTTACCTAGGCCGCGAGGACGAGACAGCTTCTACTTTCCGGAATACTTTGGCCACGCGCCTGCCGGAGGGTTCCCGCGTTGTTGGGGCGCCGGAAGATGACAAGTGGATGGCCACGGGCGACCTTGCCACCATCGTGGATGGTCACCTCTACATCACGGGCCGTTTGAAGGACTTGATCGTGGTTGCGGGACGAAACCACTACCCACAAGATATCGAGGCAACCGTCCAGGAAGCCTCGGCGCATGTGCGACCAGATTCCATCGCTGCTTTCTCCGTGGAAGGTGGAAATACCGAGCAGCTAGTGCTGCTGATCGAACGTGCTGATGATGCAGATTCTGCAGGCGATGAAGCAGCGACCGAGGTTATTCGTACCGCCGTCTCGAAGGCACACGGTATTACGCCGGAGGTCATTCGCTGGTTTAGTGCGCATGAAATCAATCGCACTTCTTCTGGGAAGATTGCACGCCGTGTAGCAAAGAAGCACTTCCTCGCGAGCTAACGCCGCGCTCTAATCGCTTTCTCACCTCTGCTGTATTGCACTGCCATATAGCAGAGGTGAGTTGTTATCGTGACAGAAGTTAACAAAATGAGACAATAAAGCGATAAAGATTGCATGCATGCGGCAACCAGTGCTGTGCAGAATTGTGCGGAAACTCCCCATTTATAGAAAGCTAATTTAGATGACTGTTGAAGAACTACGAGGCTGGCTACGCAATTGGGTCGCGCAAACCACCGGCCTATCCGCTGAGGAAATTACTGATAGCAAGCCTCTAGAAAACTTCGGGTTGTCCTCCCGCGATGCAGTGGTTCTCTCCGGTGAACTGGAGAACCTACTCGGGATGAAGTTAGAACCGACTGTCGCTTATGAATACCCGACTATTGCACAGCTCGCTGACCGTCTGGTCAACGGTGTAGCATCCTCGAGCAACTCCGCGGCCGATTCCAGCAGCGGTACCGCCTCCTCGCGCAATGCCGGCATCATTGGCGGCGATATCGCGATTATCGGTGAAGCTGGCCGTTTCCCCGGCGCGCAGAACGTCAAAGAGTTCTGGGACATGTTGGTCGAAGGCCGTGCCGGAACCGGCCCGCTACCTATGGGCCGCTGGTCGGAGTACGCCGCAGAGCCGACGGTCTCGGAAAAGATCGCTAACCAGAACACCGATGGCGGTTACCTCGAAGACATTGCTAGCTTCGATGCGGAGTTCTTTGGGCTTTCTCCCCTCGAAGCCGCGAACATGGATCCTCAGCAGCGCATTCTTCTCGAACTAGCTTGGGAAGCGCTCGAGGACGCAGGGCTTCCAGCCAACCAGCTGCGCGGCACTGCAACGGGCGTGTACATGGGCTCGACTAACAATGACTACGGCATGCTCATCGTCGCTGACCCTGCAGAGATGCACCCTTATGCCATGACCGGCACCTCTTCTGCAGTGGTGGCCAACCGCATCTCCTACGCACTGGACCTGCGTGGCCCTTCCATCAACGTGGACACTGCATGCTCCTCCTCGCTGGTCGCTGTTAGCCAAGCCGTCAATGACCTGCGCACAGGTGCCTCTGACGTAGCTTTGGCCGGCGGCGTTAATATCCTCGCAGCTCCGCATGCCTCGACTGGTTTTAGCGAACTTGGAGTTATCTCCCCGACCAGCGCTATCCACGCTTTCTCCGACGACGCCGACGGTATCGTCCGCTCTGATGCCGCCGGCGTTTTGGTGCTCAAGCGTCTCGCCGATGCCGAGCGCGATGGTGATAACATCCTCGCCGTCATCAAGGGCACTGCCGTTAACTCCGACGGCCACTCCAACGGACTAACCGCCCCGAACCCAGACGCGCAGGTTGACGTCCTTGAGCGCGCCTACGCCGACGCTGGTATTGACCCGCAGCTAGTCGACTACGTCGAAGCCCACGGCACCGGCACCATCCTCGGAGACCCAATCGAGGCCACCGCCCTTGGCCGTGTTCTCGGTTCCGGGCGCGAAACGGCAGCGCCGATGCTTCTCGGTTCTGCGAAGTCGAACATCGGTCACTCTGAATCCGCTGCTGGCGTAGTTGGCCTCATTAAGGTCATCGAGTCGATGCGCCACGGTGTCATCCCGCCAAGCATCAATTTCTCCGCCCCAAACCGCTACATCGATTTCGACAACGAGCACCTCGAAGTCGTTGAGGATCCCCGCGAGTGGCCGGAATACTCGGGCCAGAAGGTCGCCGGTGTCTCAGGCTTCGGCTTCGGTGGAACCAACGCGCACGTCGTCCTCACCGACTACCGCGGCCTGACTGCCGAGACCGCAGCGCAGGTCAACATCGACGAGGGCGCTCCAGTCTCCCTGCCGATTTCCGGTCTTCTGCCATCCCGTCGCGCGGCTGCTGCAGGCCAGATCGCTGACTACATCGAGCAAGAACATCCTGACCTGCTTTCTCTCGCGCGCACGCTTGCGCGCCGAAACCATGCACGCTCCCGTGCAGTGGTGACGGGCGTCAGTGAAGAAGACGTCGTCAAGCGTTTGCGTCAGGTAGCCGACGGCAAGGTCTCCATGGGAATCGCCTCTGCAGATTCCCCGTCTGTACCAGGCCCTGTCTTTATCTACTCCGGCTTCGGTTCCCAGCACCGCAAGATGGTTAAGGATGTGCTCGAGATTTCTCCAGCGTTTAAGGAACGCTTGGAAGAACTCGACCGAATCGTCGAATTCGAGTCCGGGTGGTCCATCCTTGACATCGTTGCCGACGACGCCCAAACCTATAACACTGAAACCGCCCAGGTAGCGATTACCGCAATCCAGATTGCTTTGACGGACCTTCTTGCATCCTTCGGCGTTCGTCCGGCGGGTGTTATCGGTATGTCCATGGGCGAAATCGCCGCTGCCTACGCTTCCGGCGGTATCACTGCAGAAGACGCCATGCTTATCGCCGCTCACCGTTCCCGCTTGATGGGCGAAGGTGAAAACTCGCTCGGTGAGGAAGAACAAGGCGCAATGGCTGTTGTCGAGCTTACTGCTGCTGAAATCGAAGCTCTGGACGGCAACATTGAACCTGCCGTCTACACCGGCCCTGGTATGACAACTGTTGGCGGTCCGCGCCCTGAGGTCCTCGCTTTGGTGGAAAAGCTGGATGCAGAAGGAAAGTTCGCACGCGCTCTTAACGTGAAAGGTGCAGGACATACCTCGGCTGTGGACCCAATTCTGGGCGAGTTGTATGCAGATATCGCTGGTATCGAACCACGGCCGCTGCACACGACGCTGTACAGCTCTGTTGATCGCGGTGAAATCTACCGCCCAGGTGCCCTTGTCCACGATGAGGATTACTGGATTCGTATGACTCGCCAGCCGGTCATGCTGCAGGATGCTACGGAAGCTGCTTTTGCCTCTGGACATACGCAGATTGTGGAAATATCACCGAACCCAATTGCGTTGATGGGGCTAATGTCGACTGCCTTTGCAGTTGGTAAGTCTGACGCACAGTTGCTGTTTAGCTTGAAGCGGAAAGTTGATCCGACGGAGTCTTTGTTAGACCTTCTGGCGAAGCTGTATGTGGCTGGTGCGCCGGTGGACTACACCGCGGTCTTTGGTTCGGGCGCGCTTGTCGACGCCCCGCATACCCAGTTCAAGCGCCAACGCTTCTGGACGAATGCCCGTCCTTCCTCTGGCATCTCTGGTTTGCCAGGTGCGCGAGTTAACCTGCCGGAGGGCAAGGTTGCGTTCTCGACGAATGCAGACCAAGCTCCTTCTGCTCTGGCAATTTTGGAGGCTGCTGCTGAGGCGGTTACTCCGGGGGCACAGATTGTGGCTTCGGAGGAGCACGGTGACTTGCCACCGCAGGGTGAGGTAACCACTGTGGTGTCGAAGTCATTGGGCGGCCTGTCGATTGCGGTTTACTTTGTGAACGGTCCGGCTACGCAGCTGGTTGCAGAGGGTTTCGCTTCCGCATTGAACTTGGCTGAAACCGGCATTCCGGGTGTGGCTGCGATTGCCGAACCTGCCGCACCGAGTGCACCGGCATCCTTTACTGACGTCAGCGACGTAGAAGCTGTGCGTTGGGACCCATCGAAGGAGACGGTGGAGGAGCGGCTTTCGCTGATCGTCTCTGAGTCAATGGGCTACGACGTTTCTGACCTGCCGCGTGAGTTGCCGCTGATCGACCTAGGCCTGGACTCGTTGATGGGCATGCGTATTAAGAATCGCGTGGAAAATGACTTCCAGATTCCACCGATGCAGGTGCAAGCGCTTCGCGACGCCTCTCTCGCCGATGTCATCACCATGGTCGAGGATGCCGTCGCCGGTAAGTCTGTTGCTGGTGCTGCCGAGACCAGCGCTGCGGAGGTTGGCGCTGTAGAAGCCGACGCTGAAAAGGACGGCGTCGACAAGCACGATGCAGAAAACAGCGCTGAAGGCGTGGGTGTTGCCCCTCGTGATGCCTCTGAGCGCATGGTCTTTGGCACCTGGGCAACTTTTACCGGCAAGGCAGCAGCGGGCGTGACCTCTCAGCTTCCGCAGATTGATGAATCTGTAGCGGCGGATATCGCGCAGCGCCTGAGCGAGCGTGCTGGCATTGAAGTCACAACTCAGCAAGTCCTCGATGCCGAGACCCTCGAACCTTTGGCGGACCTTGTTCGCGAGGGGCTGGAGACCGAAGTCGAAGGCAACATCCGCGTTCTCCGCGAAGCCGAGGGACCCGCTGTCTTTATGTTCCACCCTGCCGGCGGAACGACGGTTGTCTACCAACCACTGGCGCGTCGTCTGCCAAGTGATGTCGCAGTCTACGGCGTCGAAAGGATCGAAGGCTCCTTGGAGGAGCGCGCTACTGCCTATATCGATGACATCATCAAGTACGCCCGCGGCCGCAAGGTAGTTCTCGGCGGCTGGTCCTTCGGTGGTGCTTTAGCCTATGAGGTTGCCTACCAGCTAGCGGACCGCACAAAGCGCGGTGAGGAAAGCGCAGAGGTTGCTTTCATCGCGTTGCTCGATACCACTCAGCCTTCAGATCCTGCTCCGGATACTCTCGAGGAGACTAAGGCGCGGTGGGGTCGTTACGCTGCCTTCGCAAAGAAAACTTATGGCCTAGACTTCGAGCCGCCATACGAGATGCTCGAGACCATGGGCGAGGATGCCTTGATGACCATGCTCGCAGAGTTCCTGTCTAACACCGATGCATCTGAGCACGGCTTGGCTGCTGGTGTCTTGGAGCATCAGCGCGCGTCCTTCGTGGACAATCAGATTCTGGGCAAGTTGGATATGCAGCGTTGGGCTGATGTTGACGTCCCGGTGATTTTGTTCCGCTCGGAGCGCATGCATGAAGGTGCCATTGAACTCGAACCGCGGTATGCCGAGATTGACCCGGATGGTGGCTGGGGCGCTATCGTTGAGGATCTGGAAATCGTGCAGCTGCAGGGCGATCACCTAGCAGTTCCTGATGAGCCGGCTATCGGTATCGTGGGCAAGCACATGAATGATTGGATCGAGGAGAAGATTCGGTAGTGACTACTACTGCTCATAAGCTGGAAGACCTGCGCCAGCGCTTGGAGCGCGCGCAGGACCCAGGCAGCGAGCGCTCCCGCAAGCGCCGCGATGACGCCGGCCGCTCAACCCCGCGTCAGCGTATTAATGCGCTGCTCGACGAAGGTTCTTTCGTTGAAACGGGTGCCTTGGCAAAGACCCCGGGTGACCCGGACGCGATTTACTCGGACGGCGTTGTCACCGGTTATGGCCGCGTGAATGGCCGCCCAGTGTGCATCTATGCGCACGATAAGACGGTTTATGGCGGCTCGGTTGGCGTTATCTTCGGTAAGAAGGTTACCGAGATTATGGACATGGCCATCAAGATCGGCTGCCCAGTAATCGGTATTCAGGACTCCGGCGGCGCGCGTATTCAGGATGCGGTGACTTCGCTGGCGATGTATTCGGAAATTGCGCGTCGCCAGCTGCCACTTAGTGGTCGTAGCCCGCAGATTTCCATCATGATGGGTAAGTCTGCTGGCGGTGCTGTGTACGCCCCGGTTACTACTGACTTCGTTATCGCAGTCGATGGTGAGGCCGAGATGTATGTGACCGGCCCTAACGTCATCAAGGAGGTCACGGGTGAGGAGATTACTTCCCATGACCTTGGTTCTGCGCGCCAGCAGGAGCTAAACGGAAACGTTAGCGCTGTGGTTGCCTCGGAAGACGATGCTTTCGATTTGGTACGAGACTTGCTGGACCATCTGCCGCTGACTTGTTTCGATGAGGCGCCGGAGTTTGCAGCTCCCGAGGATTCGGAGCTCGAAGATCCAGAGCTCAATGAGTTCATGCCTGACGACACGAACGCGGGCTATGACATGTTGGAGCTTTTGGCGCAGCTAGGTGATGACGAAGAAATCATCGAGCTACAAGAAAACTACGCGCCGAACATGATTACCGCCTTTGGCCGAATTGATGGCAAGGCTGTCGGTTTTGTTGCCAATAACCCGATGCATCTGGCCGGTTGTATCGATGCCGATGCTGCGGATAAGGGCGCGCGCTTTATCCGTATTTGCGATGCTTATAACATTCCGCTCGTCTTCGTCGTTGATACTCCGGGCTACCTGCCGGGCGTTGAGCAGGAAAAGGCGGGGCTCATCCACCGCGGCGCTAAGTTCGCATTCGCGGTGGTGGAGGCAACGGTGCCTAAGGTATCGCTGATTGTGCGAAAGGCTTATGGCGGCGCTTATGCGGTTATGGGTTCAAAGAACCTGACCGGTGATATTAACCTGGCCTGGCCGACTGCGCAGATCGCTGTGATGGGCTCTGCGGCCGCAGTCGTGATGATTGCAGGCAAGCAGCTCGAAGCTGCAGAGACCCCGGAGCAGCGTGCAATGACGAAGAAGATGTTTATGGACTTCTACGACGAAACCATGACTGCTCCATACGTGGCGGCGGAGCGTGGATATCTCGATGCAATGGTGGAGCCGAGCCAGTCGCGTTTGGCATTGCGTCAGGCATTGCGCCAGCTGGCCACGAAGACCGAAAGTGACTTGCCTAAGAAGCACACCATCGCGCCGATGTAACGCCCTAAAGGGGAGCGGACGATAAAGGTGGATGAAACGACCTCAGAAATGAAGGAGAAAGTAAATGTTGCTGTCTAGCGCACTCGATATTGTCGGTGAAATCATCAACTACGTCGTTATGATTTTCAACTATGGCGCAGCAATGTCCAGCTAAGAACTTTTGCCAGAAGCCTTTCTGGCAGCCGAAAGCAGTCTTCCCACAGGGCAACTTGTGGGAAGACTCTTTTTGTATAGCGGGGTTTATATTGCAGGGCTGGGAACTACGACTGGTCTGCCACCGCCGGGAGGCAACCAACATATTCGACCTCTCAAGCGGGCCATTCTTCCGCGGCCGGTGGGTTTATCGGGTGAATCATCGTTGATGGCGTTGTGGTAGTGGCATAACGGAACCAAATTGTCGATGTTTGTCATTCCGCCGTCTTCCCATCTATCCAGGTGATGGAATTGGCATTCGTTGGCTGGGCGCCGGCAGCCCAGCCATGCGCAGGTGGGATGCTCAGCCGCCAACATGGTGCGCTGTTTTGCCGACGCAAAACGCCGCGTGCGGTACAAGTTAACCGGGCCAATTTCTGGATGAACGAGGGTAACGAAGCCGATGTCTGCGAAACGCTTCTGGATGAACTCTGCGCCGCTTAGCGTTCCGCCATCTGTGGCCAGAAGCTGGATATCGTCGCCGTCACCGCGGGCGATTTTATCTAGCTGTTCCAAGCGCACAATCACGTGCGCATGCAGCTGTGGCGAGCTGGAGCCAGCGCCGCTAAATACTTGGCGGACTGCTCCGAGCAAGTCGAGGCCGGCTGCAGCTTCTTCAGCCGCAGTTGCGGCGGCAGTGGGGTCTTTAGCAGTGGCTTTGATGGTGCCGAATAAATCAGCAATAGCGCGCGGGGAGTCAGTAATGACGAGACTGTGCGGGCCATTATCGCGCCGTAGCACCTTTACCCCGCGGGCAACCTGCGGTGGCTTCCTTAGCTCTTTCAGGCGGGCGACAGCCACCTTGGCAATATCGCGCTCCCTGGTGGCACACAGTTCTTCTCGTAGGCGCCAAGCTTTGCGCTTATCCCTAACGCGGCCGACGTACTTTTCAATCTCTCGCAGCGATTCCAAAGAGTGCGAAGTATTTCGCGCTGCGCGCTGCATGGCGCTGAAAGCAGTCTTTCCAAAATAGATTTCATGCAAGGACAACAAGGACTGCGCAAAAGACTCGGTGGCGCCCATCGCCACCAACTCGCTGCGGTTGTGGCCCGCACATAACGAGACCACGTGCATACCGCGCGCAAGTACCCCGAGTAAGTCCCCCAACTTCATGCCCAAACCATAAACGGCGTGGGGTGGCCCCGCAACTGGAACTAGTGGCGGCGGGAAGCGAGTGCGGCGATACCGCGCCAGCCGAAGAAGAACAGTGCCGACATCGTGGTTGCAACGATAAGGAAGCTGTAGTGCGGAAGGCGGCCGTTCACCAGCATCCATAGAGCCATTCCGCCAATTACAGCAGAAAGCCAAACTACGAGGCCTTCCTTCCAACGACCACCGATTTTTGCAGCGAGGATGATAACCCATCCGAGAAGAGCGCCGACGGTCCACGGCCAGAATGCATCAACCCAGCTACTGAAGGAGAGCCCTCCATGCGCAATGCGGGCGAGAACTGCGAAGATGGCGAGGGCGATGATGTCGATAATCGGTGCTGTGCGCATGAGTGTTTAAGTGTCCTTTCGATTCAGCGCTTGGTAGGTCAGCCCCTTGCTGGCGTAATGCACAAAGTAGATGACCCAGCCAATGATAGTGACCAGAGCAAAGGAAATAAGGCGGTAGATAATCGCTGCGGAGGTGGCATGTGCGGCAGTCAGGCCCGTAGCCACCAGCGGCGCAATGAGGGCGGCCTCCACCGTTCCAAGACCGCCCGGCGTAACCTGCGCCGAGCCCGCCAGCTTTGCGGCGAGGAAAGCGAGGGCGATGCCGGCCATCGTTGTGTGGTCTTCAGCAGCGCGTAGCCAAGGAATTTCTCCAGTAATGGCCCACACGCTGGCCCACAAAGCGAGCATGTCGCACAGGCGGTGCAAGAGCGAGGAGATACAAATGACCGCAAACGGGCCGCGGCTCAAGTGCACCTCGTCAAGGTTGTTTACTTCCTTGCGGACGCGCGCTAGCTTCGCACCCTTGAGAACTCGCTGGTGGTTTAGCCAGCGCTGAATGGTTGCCGGGTGGGATGTAATCCAGAAGATAGCGCCCATTGCCGCCAGCATCAGGACGATGGTGGTCAGCAACGACCCCAATGCCATATCCGCGTTCAAGAAAAACACACCGGCGACGCCGATGAGAGCCAGGAACATCGAGGAAATGATCGATGACAGGAACAGGAAATAGCTGCACAATGCCACCGATGCGCCCCACCCGCGCTGTACCTGGAATGTCAGGATCGCAGCGAAGGCCGGTCCTGCGGGAAGGGTGGTGGACCAGGAATTGGAGGCCAGCGTAATTGCATAAGTTTCCCGCAGCGGGACCTCAATCTTGCCGGCCTTGATGAGCAGACGCATGACCTCTGCCATGCCGGCAATAGACCCGAATGCGAAGAGTACAACCAGCACGACTGGTAGCGGCTCCGCATGCCGAAGGCGTGTTAGGCCCTCGGCGATAAAACTCAGGTGGCCACGAAAGAACCATCCGAGTGCGATCAGGATGAGCAGCGAAACAATCCAGGTTAACCAGTTCTTCTTCATCGCTCTCCCGTGCGCTTATCGGCTTGGAGGCGCTGCATGAGCTCGCTGAATGGGATGAGGGAAGAGTCTTCCGCGAGGGAACGGCCACTGCGCTCGGGGCCTTCGTCCTCGTCTTTAGATGGCATCGCGGCAGCGGTTGGTTGGGCAGCAGACGGTGCAGAGACCGAAGCTGGCTGGCTGGAAGCTGGGGCGGGTTCGCGGCCGTGACCCAACTTGTCGTAAGCGCGATGGATGAAGCGGGGCGCCCACCAGTTGTCTTCCCGCAGCAAGTGCATGACGGCGGGACGAGCAGCATGCGGACGATGGTGGCGTCGATAAGCAGTGCAAAAATCATGCCGAAAGCGATGTATTTCATCATCACGATGTCGGAAAAGCCGAAAGCGCCTGCCACTACAATCATGATGAGAGCCGCAGCCGTAATAATGCCACCGGTGTGCGCAGTGCCGATGGCGATGGCTTCATCTGTATCGGCACCGTCCGTACGACGCCTTGCCTCCACCATGCGGGAGACTAGAAAGACCTCGTAATCGGTGGAAAGACCGAAGACGATGGCAATGATAAGCACCAGAATTGGACTCATCAGCGGGCCGGCAGTAAAGCTCAAAGCGCTCGCTCCCAAGCCGTCGACGAACATCAGGGTCAAAATGCCGAGCGTTGCGCCGAGGGAGAGCAGCGTCATCAAAATGGCCTTAATCGGCAAGATGAAAGAGCCGAAAACTAGAGACATCAGCACGAATGTTGCCAGGACGACGTAGAGTGCCATCCACGGCAGCTTGTGGAAGAGGGCATCCAAAGACTCAACCTCCATGGCCGGAGTGCCTCCCACATAGAGCTCAACGCCCTCCGGTGCTTCCACCTGCTCGAGTTCGTGGACGATACGGGCGTAGTCATCACGATCCTTGATACCCGCAGCAAGGACGGTGGTGCCGTCCTTCGTTGGAGTAACAGGGCCCATCGGCTTGGTGAGGCCTTCGAGCTGGCGTACTTGCATGACGACGTCGACAAGCTGCTGATTGGTGGCGTTAGTTACCACTAGCTTTACCGGCTCAGTGCGGAAGGACGGGAACTGCTCGTTGAACTCGTCCTGAGCCATGCGGGTTTCATGTTGAGGCGGCAGGTAGGTCTCGTTGATGCCACCGAACTTAACGCCAAGAACCGGCAAGGTAAGGGCAATGAGCAGGCCGCAGATGGCCACGGTCATGAGCTTGGCATGGCGCATGGCCCAACGAGGAAGCTTGTACCACACTGTGTCTTCTAAACGGCGGGCTTTTCGAGAAGTCTTGCGCACGGAGAACTTGTCGATGCGCTTGCCCAGCAGGCCGAAAAGCGCCGGCAAGACGGTCACAGACAACAGCGCTGCTAGGCCTACTGCAGAAATCGAGCCATAAGCCACGGACTTCAGGAAGGCCTGCGGGAATAGGAAAAGACCAGACAACGCCACGGTCACCATGCCCGCGGAAAAGACCACGGTTTGGCCGGCTGTGGCGGTAGTGGTGGCAACGGCATCGGGGGTCGAGCGGCCTTTATCCAGCTCCTCGCGGAAGCGAGAGACCATGAACAAGCCGTAGTCGATAGCAAGGCCCAAACCGAGCAGCGTTACGACGGCCTGGGCAAAGACGTTGACCTGCTGGAAGCCAGCGAGCACAGACAAAATACCCAGCGAGCCCAAGATAGAAAGGCCACCTACAACAAGCGGCATGCAGGCAGCGACAACCGAGCCGAAGACAATCAGCAGTAGGAGACCAACCAAAGGAAGGGCTGCTTTTTCAGCGCGGGAGATGTCGTGCGCCATGCCCTCATCGAGGCTGTCAGCGACGGCAGTAGCGCCAGCGACTTTGACTGGGATGTCGGTGGCGGTGAGGTCGCTTTCAATCGCGCGGAAGTCCTTCAGCGTCTGCTCGCCGTCGCCTTTGAGGCTGATAGCGGCAAAGGCAGTGCTGTGGTCCCGATCGACCAAGTTTGGGTTCTTGGTATCAAAGTAGCTGGTGATTCCATCGATTTCCTGCGGGTGCTGTTCTTTTAGCGTTGCGAGGTGGTCCTTTGCTGCGGCAAAGTTCTGATCGGGATCAGAAAACAGCAGGATGACGTCGCCGGAGTTATCGCGCCCGAAGGTTTCCTGTTCGATGCGGGCTGCGCTTGTCGACGCCGCGCCGGGGTCCTCCCAGCCTTCCTGGCTCATGCGCTCGCCTAAGCGAGTACCGAAGCCGATGAAAAGCAGCAGGATGATGCCAACAATGACGAGCGGGACGACTTTGCGATGCGCATAGGAAAAGCGGCCCCAAGCGTAGAACATGGTCCTCCTAACGCTGCTTGAGTAGGGCGGTGAGCGGGCGGAATGGTTGCAACCAGGCGCCGCCTTCTGGCAGGTTGTCGAGGTTGATGCGCGGCAGTGGCTCGCGGAAGACGCCTTCGATGTCCTCGAGGTCGACGAATTCGATGTCATCGTGTGTCACGGCCCAAGAGGCATGCTCGTGGAAGCCGAGAACGCAGACGGGCTTGCCCTCGGCTGCGATTTCTTCGAGGAGGGACTGGAAATTCTGGCCGTCGGCGGAGGCGACGATGACGCCTTCGAGTTTGTCGCGGTTGGCCTGGATGTAATCCACCATGTCTGGATCGACATCGTCGTCCTCGTGCAGCTTCGGCTTGGCAAAGACTGCGAAGCCGACGTTACGGATCGCCTCGACCCACGGGCGGATGACGTCAGCGCCGCCGGGGGTGACGTTGGTGAAGACGGCAGCTTCTGGCTGGGCGTCGTTCTGCAGAGCGATATCGACGAGCCAGCGGCCGATGGCATCAAAACGTGGGCGGTGCGCTGCAGTTGGGCGGCCACCGAGGATGGCGCCTAGCCCCATGTCCATGTTGGGGGCGTCCCAGATGAGTAGGTAGGAACCTTGCATTAGATTTTCTCCCACAGGTACTCGGTGATGACGTGGTCTTTGTCGAGGCCCTTGCCCTCGAACTTGGTGATGAGCTGGCGGTCAGTCAGCTGCGGGCACTCGGGCCATGGCCAGCCTTTGTAGCGGAGGGCGGGCTCGACGTCGACAAGCTCGTTGATCCACTCTGCGTACCCCGCGTGGTCGGTAGCGACGTGCAGAACACCGCCCTTCTTCAGGCGGGAGGAAAAGAGGGTGAGGGTGCCGGATTGGATGATGCGGCGCTTGTGGTGGCGAGCTTTTGGCCACGGGTCGGGGAAGAAGACGCGGATGCCGTCCAAGGATTCAGGCGCGAACATGCGGACCATGACCTCGATGCCGTCGCCGCGGATCATGCGGATGTTGTCGATGTCGTTGCGGACGACAGAGCCTAGGAGCTTAGCAAGGCCCGGCTTGTAGAGCTCGACGGCGATGATGTTGGTGTCCTGCTCGAGCGGGGCCATAGCGGCGGTGGAAGTGCCGGTGCCGGACCCGATTTCGACGATGGTCTTGGCGCCGGTGCGGCCGAACCAGGAATCGATGTCGAGGCGTTCGTCGGCAAGCATTGCTCCTAGGCGTGGCCAGTGCTCTTCGAAGAGGGCATTCTGGTTGTCCGTGAGTGTGCCGCGACGGAAGGTGACGTTGCCGAGGCGTGGGTAATCGAGGTCGTTGCCGAATTCAGCGTTGAAGTCGGTCTGCAGCGGGCGGCCGTGAGGCATTTCGCCGGCTGGGGAGTTTTGAGGATTATCTGCAGTATTCATTGCTCTTTATTGTTCCCTGTGCTTATGCCTCTAACAAAGTGCCGCGCCGCTTTTCGCTGGGTGGTGGAGGGAACTTTACGCGGTGGATATAACCGGGTTGAGTCTCGAGGGGGTGGATTATTCCAGACAAAGCTGCGCCCACTTCTGAACATTTCAGCCCCGTATTGGGGTGGAGTGAGGGGCTGTATGCTGTATGTCACAACGGCATACGCTTGGTTAAGTTGTGGTGAACGGCATGGTTATAACCATATTGGCTTTGAATGCCTAATTTTGACCCTAATTCGCGGCGACGTGGGGTTAATCTTGTGGTGAAAGACCCGTGGGGGACGTGTGCTCCGGCCAAGAACCCGGTAGATGTTCCTCGGCGGTAAAAATCCTCACGAACCGGACCACTAGGAGATTCTTAGATGACCGCCACCATTAAAGGCCTCGTCGGCGAGTTGCCAACGAGCAACGAAAAGCTCATTTCTTGGATTAGCGAAAGTGTTGAACTCTTCCAACCGGAGCGCGTGGTCTTCGTAGACGGCTCCCAGGAAGAAGCAGATCGTCTGGCAGGCGAGCTCGTCGAAAAGGGCACGCTCATCAAGCTGAACGAGGAAAAGCGCCCGAACTCCTACTTGGCTCGCTCTAACCCTTCCGACGTCGCGCGTGTAGAGTCCCGCACTTTCATCTGCACTGAGTCTGAGGAAGATGCGGGCCCTACGAACAACTGGGCACCGCCAGCGGCGATGAAGGAGGAGATGGCAGAGGCATTCCGCGGCTCCATGAAGGGCCGCACCATGTACGTCGTTCCTTTCTGCATGGGGCCAATCAGCGACCCAGAGCCAAAGCTGGGTGTGCAGCTGACTGACTCCGAGTACGTCGTTTTGTCCATGCGCATCATGACCCGCATGGGAGCACAGGCACTGGAGAAGATCGGTGCGGACGGCGACTTCGTGCACGCTCTGCACTCTGTCGGCGCTCCTTTGGAGGAGGGCCAGGAGGATGTGGCTTGGCCGTGCAACGAGACCAAGTACATCACCCAGTTCCCAGAGACCAAGGAAATCTGGTCCTATGGTTCCGGTTACGGCGGAAACGCCATCTTGGCCAAGAAGTGCTACGCGCTGCGCATCGCTTCTGTTATGGGCAAAGAAGAGGGCTGGATGGCTGAGCACATGCTCATCCTGAAGCTGACCAACCCAGAGGGCAAGAACTACCACGTTGCGGCGGCTTTCCCGTCTGCTTGTGGCAAGACCAACCTCGCGATGATTACCCCGACCATCCCGGGCTGGTCCGCAGAGGTTGTCGGTGATGACATCGCGTGGATGCACCTGCGCGAGGACGGCCTGTACGCCGTTAACCCGGAGAACGGCTTCTTCGGTGTGGCGCCGGGCACCAACTACGATTCCAACCCGATTGCTATGAAGACCATGGAGCCGGGCAACACCATCTTCACCAACGTCGCGCTGACCGACGACGGCGATGTCTGGTGGGAGGACATGGGCGAGGCTCCAGCCCACCTCATCGACTGGCTTGGCAATGACTGGACCCCTGAGTCCACCACCAATGCGGCACACCCGAACTCTCGCTACTGCGTTCCGATTACCCAGTGCCCAACCGCTGCACCGGAGTTCGATGACTGGAAGGGCGTCAAGATTGATGCCATCCTGTTCGGCGGCCGCCGCGCGGATACTGTCCCGCTGGTTACTCAGGCATTCAGCTGGAACCACGGCACCATGATCGGCTCCCTGCTGGCTTCTGGCCAGACTGCAGCTGCGGAGGGTAAGGTCGGCGCACTGCGCCACGACCCAATGGCTATGCTGCCGTTTATCGGCTACAACGCTGGCGACTACCTGCAGCACTGGATTGACATGGGTGAAAAGGGCGGCGAGCGTATGCCGTCCATCTTCCTGGTCAACTGGTTCCGCCGTGGCGAAGATGGCCGCTTCCTGTGGCCGGGCTTCGGTGAGAACTCCCGCGTTCTGAAATGGATTGTCGATCGCATCGAGGGCAAGGCTGAGGCTGTCGAGACCGTCGTCGGCCACACCGCTCGCGCTGAGGACATCGACATCGAGGGCCTGGACTTCGATATCGAAGATGTTCGCGAGGCGCTGGCCGTCAACGCTTCCGAATGGGCTGGAGACATGGAAGACAATACCGAGTGGCTGCACTTCCTGGGCTCCCGCGTTCCTTCCGAGGTGTGGGACGAGTTCAATGCTTTGAAGTCCCGCGTGGAAAACGCCTAATCTTCTTACTTTCCACGGTTGGCTAAGTCTAAAGCAGTTAGCTGATTGCTGAAGAGGCCGAGTTCTGGACAGCTTGAGTAACTGAATTCAGGCTGTTTGGGCATCTAGGGTCTGGCTCCGATCATGCATCGGAGCCAGACCCTTTGTGTTATTTCGGGCAAATGGTAGGTCAAACAAAAGGCCTAAAAGGACAGAAGTCGATTGAGCCGCGATAAAAAGAATGGCGGTGAAACAAACTCGTACACCACGCTAACGGGCGCAACCCAATTTTCGCGGATCAGCCAACTGCATCCTTGGATAAAGCTAATGCAGCTGTAGCTATTGTTACCCACGACGACCGTGTTCGGAAACAATGTTCCCGAACGTTTGAATTGGATACATTTTGCGGGGAATCGGGCTCAACGGCGTAGCACGAGGACAAGGTTTGAGGTAAGGAACTCGCGCAGGACGGGCACCCGCGTTACCCACCACGCCCAGCTGGGGTGGTAGCGCGGGAACGTCGCTACTAGCGTCGGACCATCCACAGTGGCGCCGCCAAGTGCGGCGCCACTGCTGGTGATAGCTTCCGCCCACTTAAGGCCCTCGCGGGCAGAGACCGCGAACAGCGAAGTGCCGAAGACGTTCTTCGGCGGGTGGCCGTGGCGGCGGGTATAGCGATCGCGGGCGAAGGCGCCGCCGACATAGTGCTCCCAGAGGCCGGTCTCGTGCCCGCCGAAGGGGCCCAGCCACACGGTGTAGCTGAGCACAACCAATCCGCCGGGCTTGGACACGCGCAGCATTTCTTCTCCCATATCCCATGGATGCGGGATATGTTCGGCCACGTTGGAGGAGTATGTGATGTCGAAGGTATCTGCAGCGAAGGGTAGCTGCGTGCCATCACCGCGCACGGCGCTCGCCAGGGCAATTCCCGCCGCGGACATTTCCCCGGCGTCCGGTTCCACGCCGAAATACTGTGCCCCGCGGCGGGCGAAGGCCTCTGCGAAATAGCCCGGGCCGCCGCCGACGTCGAGAACGCGCGCGCCGGTGAGTTGGGTGCCGGCGTCGTGGCAGAGGGCGTCGATAAGCAGTGCGGTGTCTTCGGCCAGACCGCCGTAAAAAATATCCGGCGCAGTCTGCTCAAAGCGGAAAGAACGGAGCAGGCGCCACGAACGCGCGAGCGTGGCCAAGGCACGGGTTTGTTTCATAACCCACTAGGCTAGTAGTTCGACATGAAGATTCTTTTACTGTGCTGGCGTGATTCCACCCACCCTCAAGGCGGTGGCTCGGAACGCTATCTGGAGCGCGTCGGGGAGTACCTGGCGGCGCAAGGCCACGAGGTGGTCTTCCGCACCGCGCGGCACATGAATGCTGCAAAGCGTGAGCATCGCGAAGGCGTTTTATATTCTCGCGGCGGTGCCAAGTTCAGCGTGTATCCGCGCGCGTGGCTAGCCATTTTGGCCGGGCGCTTGGGGCTTGGCGACGCCAAGAACATCGATGTCATTGTCGATACCCAGAACGGCATTCCTTTCTTCGCCAAACTGGTCTCGAAGGCGCCAACTGTTTTGCTCACCCATCATTGCCATCGCGAACAATGGCCGGTTGCGGGCCCTCTCTTGGCACGTTTGGGGTGGTTCTTGGAGTCGAAGGTTGCGCCAAGGGTTTATCGGAGCAGCCCTTATGTGACGGTCTCGCAGGCTTCCAAGCAGGATTTGGAAGAGCTGGGAATTAAAGGCGCGCACATCATCGAAAATGGTGTCGACCTACTGCCAGAACATGTGCCGACCCTGCAACGCGAGACGGCCATCCATCTGGTGACGCTCTCGCGGTTGGTTCCGCACAAGCAGATTGAACATGCGATGGACACGGTGGCAAAGATGCCTGGCGCGGTCCTCGACGTCATCGGTTCCGGCTGGTGGGAAGCGCAGCTGCGTGAGTACGCCGAGCGCATTGGAGTGGCCTCGCGGGTTCGCTTCCGCGGGCAGGTTACCGAGGACTATAAGCACGCTTTGCTTGCGCTTGCCGACGTCCACCTCATGCCCTCGCGCAAAGAAGGCTGGGGGCTGGTAGTGATGGAGGCCGCGCAGCACGGTGTGCCGACGGTGGGCTATTCCTTCGGGCTGCGCGATAGCGTCATCCCGGGCCAGACTGGCGTGCTGGTCGATACCGAGGAAGAGTTTGTGCGGGCAGTCCGCGAGCTTGTTGCGGATGCGAGTTTACGCCGTCAGTTGGGCGAGAATGCCCGTGAGCTGGCAGCACATTACTCCTGGGAGAAGACGGGGCGCGCTTTTGAGAAGTTGCTAACGCAGACCGCTCGTGCGACGGCGGGTAGCTAGAAGGCCTGGACGGACCAGCAGCCAGAGCACTAAGCAGGCCAGCGGGCTGGCCACCCAGGCGGCGGTAAGAGCCCACGGAACCTTGGGCGCGGGGGCGGGCGGCTCGGCGACGATGCGGCCGTCAACAACCACCGCGCCCACGCCGAGTTGGGCGAGCTTATCTAAGTCCTGGTCCTGCCAAGCTTGCAGCGCTGCGCGGTAGGCGGGCTGGGCTTGGTCGACTACAACGCCGTCGACGCGCAGTTCGCCGGATTCCAGTTTGTTCACGGCCTTCGAATACGGGTCGACTGCGGTGGTGCCGTCGGACAAAGTGACGAGGGAGGGGCGTTGCGGGAAGAGTGCTAGCCGGCCGTCTAGCTCTTCGACGAGCTGGTGATCAATGCCGCTGGGGCGTGGCGTGAGGACAGCTAGCTCGCGTGGAGTGTCGGGAGCCTGAAGCAGGCAGGCGAGGAGCGCCAAGGCTGCGGGGAGGTTAGGCAGGGCGCCGATACCGGCGACGTAGAGGGGTAGGGCAAGTAGCGTTAGCTTGGAGGCGTCGCGAAGCAGGCCCGCGCCGGGGACCGTTTCAATCAGCCACGCCAGTGCGCCGGGGCAAGCCCAGGAAATAAGCGCGCTGCCGAGGCCTAAGGCGGCGAGGAGGAGCAGGGGGCGTCGGCAAGCGGGGGCGAGGCGGCGGGCGCCGAGCAGCGCAACAGCTGCAACCACGAGCCCTGCGAGCGCAAAGCCGTGGTGGCGGGAGTCGGGAACGGCGTCGGCGCTCCAGATGCCGCCGAGACCAAGGAGAGCGCCGACGGTGCCCACGCCGGCTTCCGCGCGAGGCGCGAATGCAGCCACCTGCGCGGCGGCCGGACCGGGAACCGCGTTGTTGGTAATTGCCGGCACCAGCCACGGCAGGCACAGCGCCACGCCACCCACGGCGAGCTTGAAGCGGCCGGTGACAAGGGCGATTACCACGCCGAATACGCCGCCGGTGGGAGTAAGGGAACTTGCCCACAGACTCAGCCACGCGGGAATCGCGCGCTTGTGCAGGCACGCCCATGCCAGAACTGGCGCGAGCCATCCCGCAATTGCAAGGGACCAGTGCCCCAGGAGCAGGCGCTCGACGATGAAAGGATTGGCCACCGCACAAGCCATCGTGGCGGCGGCGGAAAGCGAAGTGCGGGCCCACTTCGCGGCAACGTATGCGCTAGCACTTGCAGAAGCGGTGACGAGCACGCGTGCGAACCAATCACCTCCCAGCAAAGCTAGCGCGCCGTCCTGGGGCGCATTACGCGCGGGCAGCGAGCCCAGCCCAAAGTTGGAGGCGGTAAAACCGGGGTTGTGGAGTAGAACCATATCGCGCCAGACCAACTCGCCGGGCAGGAAAAACGGCCAGCACACTGCCACCACGAGCAGGGCGCCCCACAGCCCTAGGCCCCAGCGCGCGGACCTGCGGCGCGCGGATCTGCGGCGCGCGGGTTTAGGCGCCGGCACGGTGGCGGCGCATGTACATAAAGGCGGCATAGGCCAGCAAGATAACGCCGATGACCTTGCCTAACCAGCCGACGATGCTGAGAATCTTCACGTTGTTGATGGTCGTGCGTACCGTGTCCAAACGTTCCTTCTTGGTGGCATCGGACCAGTTCAAGCTGGCCTGGAAGAGGGAGCGGTCGGCAGTGTCGTCCTCAGCGACCATCTTCTTCGCCTGGTCCTGGTCAGTGGCGAGGAAAATCTTTATGTCCTCATGAGCATCGACGATGGTGCCGGTGGTTGGTTCTACCCAGACGTCACGCGTGACCGTGTAGAAAGGCTCGAGGCTGACGTGCTCGGTGGGGTCCAGCCCGAAGCGGCGCAGCGACTCCTCATCGAACATCGCCTGCGCCGGGCCGGAGCGCTGTAGCTTCTCTGGGCTCGTGCGTGTGGCTTTCTCATCGGGGGTTTGCTGCTGCAAGACACCCAGCGAATAGGCCAAGGCAACCGGCTCAATTTCCTGGTGGAAGATGTAGGTCGGAATTGTCTCGCGCTTTTCGGTACCGGTGAAGTCGATGGGCGCTGTGGTCTGCGTCATCGGATCGAAATACGGGTAGCTGCGCTGTTCCGCCTTAGCCGGGAAGAAGTAGCTGATGCCATCGCGCGAAAAATCGCGGCCTGCCGCAGAGATATTCAGCGGGGCGATATCAACCTGCTGTGAGCTATTGGGCCCTGCTACCGGATAAGCGGATTCGCGGTTGAGCAGTGAGTTTTCCTTGATCTCCGCGATAGTCTGGCCATTCGAGGTGACCTGGAGGAGGGAATCGGCGGAAGCCACGGCGTCGTCGGCAGTAGGCGAGGTGCGGGTGGTGCGTTTGAGCGAAACGTTCCGATCCTCTACATAGCAATAAAGCGGCGCATCCTTGGCATCGCAGTCAGGGTTGCCGTGGGCATCCGCTGGCTTCTTGTGTTGCACAGCGCGGCTGACGTTAAGAGCCGTGCCCTGGGTAGGGGCGGTGTCGATGGTGAAGTTTAGATCATCTGGCAGCGGCCGGGCCTGATTGTTGTACAACGGCGGCAGCACAGAACCGAGGAGCAAAAAGATGATTGCCGCGACGATCACCTTCGTCATCCGCGAGCTCCAGTTAATCAGCCGCTTCATTACAGTAGAGTTCCAATCAGTTTACGTGCGCCGTGCATTATGAGGAGGAAGGAAAATTAGTGTGGCTTCCCATTCTTCCTTAAAGAGCCTACCCCGCCATATTTCTGAGTTGGATGGTATGCGAGGCTGCGCCGCTTTGGGAATTGTGGTCACGCATGTCTCCTTTCAAACGGGCACCGGTTGGGGGATTGCGGAGCGTTTCGATTACTTCGTTTCGGTGTTCTTTGCGCTGAGCGCTTTCCTGCTGTGGCGCCGGCGCGCCCTGCACAGCCCGCGGGATTATGCGTGGTCCCGCGTGGGACGCCTGGCGCCTGCGTATCTGGTGTGTGTGGTGCTGGTCTTCGCACTGCTTCCCGACGCCCATTCCGCCACCGCTACCCAGCTATTCAGCAACCTAACGGGCACGCAGATTTATGTAGTCGACGGTTTGGCGCCGGGGCTTACGCAACTGTGGTCGCTGTGTGTGGAGTTCGCGTTTTATCTGGTGCTGCCGCTGCTGGCGGCGGTGATGCGCGGATGGTCGCGGCGGCGCAGGGCGTGGGCCATTGCCGTGGCGGCGGTACTGAGCTGGGGCTGGGGCTTTGTTCCCTTCGTGGCTGATTACGCCAAGGGGGACGTGAATTCGCAGATTTGGCCGCCGGCGTATGCCTCGTGGTTTGCAGTCGGGATGCTGCTGGCTGAAGCAGAAACTGCGCGCGGGCAGTTTCCTGGGTGGCTAAAACGTGCGCTGCGGATGCGGTGGGCGTGGTGGCTGGTGGCGTGTGGTTGCCTGTGGCTGGCTAGCCGCGAGGGGTTTGGCCCGCGGGGTTTGGCGCATCCGGAGCCAGGGGAGTTCGCGCGACGCATCATGGTGGGCGCGGTCTTTGCGGTGTGCGTGATGGCGCCTGTGGCTTTGGCCCCACGGGAGTCTTCGCTGCTGAGCAGCCAGTGGGGGCAGGCTTTGGGGCGTTGGTCCTACTCGCTGTTTTTGTGGCACGTTGCGGTGTTGTCGGTGGTCTTTCCATTGCTGGGAGTGCCGCTGTTTTCGGGCAAGGTCATGGACTTCTGCGTGGTCTTCGCGGTGACGGTGGCGGGCAGCCTGCTGGTTTCGGCCGCTAGCTACGCCGTGGTGGAAGAACCCGGCAAGCGGTTGGTTGGTCAGTTCGCGCGGCGGCTGGGCCACAGGACGCAGGCTAGCGAGGCCGCGCACAAGCAGGTCACGAGGACCGAATCGCCGGCATAGCTGCCGCTGGCCCACGGAGCGCGGGCAAGCATGGTCCCGGCCGCCGCCGTCAGGGCGGCGGCTAAAGGAGCAGCGCTTAGCGACGTCCATCTCAACACCACCCACGCAGCAACACCCGCGAGGACGGCGGGCAGGCCGAGCAGGCTGAGCGTACCCAGGCCGCATACTGCAGCGAGAATGTGGGCGCCGCGGCCATCGTCTGGCTGCCACGGCGCGGTGGGGCGGCGGCGAAGAGAAAGCAGGCAGCCGGCCACGGTCAGCAGGGCCAGCGCGCCGCCTAAGCCAAGCGCGGCCTTATAGGTACGCGCCGCGGCAAAGCTCATGCGGAAGCTACCGCTTCTGCCTGCGGGAATAACAAAAGCCTGGAGGGAAGCGTTGATCTCTCGCGGCGCGAGGTCGATGCTGCCGGCCTCCGAATCGAGGTGGCCCTGCAGGCCGGGGTTAAACGCATTGCCGGTGATAAGCAGCCGGTCCTGCCCCGTGGCTTCGATGGTGCCGGAGGTTCGTTTGCTGGCGGCGGCCGGTGACCAGCCCACCTCGCGCAGGCTGATCCATCCGCCGGTGCTGCGCACGCGGTGGGTGCCGGAGCGGAGGGTGAGGTGCGCACCGGGGTTATAACGCACACCGTCGATAAGCACGGGCTTGCGGGCATCCAGCTCCAACCGCATGGTGCGGGGCACCGTGAAGTCACGGATGAGGATACGGGTGTCCTGAGCTAGCTGCTGGAAGAAGAACTGGTGGACGTCTGGGGAAGTCGCCGGAACGGTGACCACGCGCTCGATGGGGGAGCCCACGACCTGCGCGTTGGCGATGCCCACGCGCTCGGAAAGATCGATGCGGATGCTGCGGGTATCCCCACCCGGCACGCGCACTTCGCGGGAGCGGTAGGGCTTGAGTTTAACCTTGACCTTCGCGCTTCCCGAGCGCACGGTGACCTCGGTGTGGGCAGTGGCCATGAGCTTGACCACCGGCGCGTGCCACGCCGGCGTATTCGGGTCCTTGTTTAGCTCCAGCCAGCCGGTATCGCCGGGGGCGGGCCACCAGGCGGGGGAATTTTCGCCGTCAACAGCAGCGGTGCGCGAGCGCGCGGGATTGGCACCGCCGAAGGCATCGGCGTCGGCAGCCGAGGAAGAAGCGCGGACTGTGCCGCCGTGCGAAACCACCTTTGTCAGCGGCCCGGCGGAGGGGTAGTCGCGCAGGCGGTTATTCACCGTCGAGGGATCTCCCTCGGCCAAAGGCGCGGAGATGGGCCCGTCGAGGGTGCCGTAGTTGCGGTCGGTCAGCGTGGGCGTATCGGTGACGATGTCGGCGTCACGATCGACGAGCTCGTAGGCAGGAGCCGAACCGTCACCATGGGCATCCAGGAAGGCCAGGGACTCCCCGCCGCCGGCCACGCGGACGGGATTGGCGGAGGTCAGCGTGCCTACGGCATCGTCGGCATGCGGGAGGATGATGACCTCCACCTCGTCATCAGGGCCGAAAGAGTGGACCTGCCCGCCGTAGGAGGAAGCATCGCGCCAGGCCGCCAGCTGGGAGTCATCGCGGCCGTTCGCGCCCTCTGTAGAGACTAAGTCGTGGCGCAGCAGCACCGCACCGATGCCGAGGCGGCGCAGCGTGGCGCTACCAGTGGCGGGATCTTCGTGGAGGGCTGCCACCACTCCGTCGAGCCCGCGGATGGCCTCTGGTGGGACGAGGGGGATGGCGTCGCGGACGGCCCACGGGACGTCGAGAAGCGGCTGTGCCGGCTCATCGCGTGTCCAACCCCAGTCTTGGCGCGCGAAAGAAGCCTCGGGGAACAGCAGCGTGCGCGTGCCCTGGGCATGGGTGTTGAGGAAGTCCGCGGCCTCGTGCCAGTACTCCGGGACCTTTTCGTAGGCGCCCTTGGGAAGCAGGCGCCCAGTCCACGCGGGTGAGAAGGACGCGCAGGCAATGGCGGCCACCAGCACCGCCACCGCTTGGCGACGCCCCGGCCGCAACCACTCGTCCCGCACCCGCGGCAGGGGCAGGGCGGAGGTTGCCACGGCGAAACCGAGCAGCAGTGGGATGCGCACGAGCGGATCGAACTTGTGGAGGTTTCTTAGCGCGGCAAGCGGGCCGTCGAGCGCGTTGAGATACCAGGCGGCGTGGGTGCCGAGGATAGCGATGCCCACGCAGGCCATGACCGGCCAGACTCGCGGCAGTCGTGCTAGGCCGTAGAGGCCAATTGCTGCCACCGTCATGGTGACCAGTACGAAGAAAGGCTGGGTGGCCAGTGCATATCCGGCCGCGCGCTCCGTGTCGACGAAGGGTGCCCAGCTGGTGGTGCCGCGGAGAATTTCCGGCAGGTTTAGCCAGCGGGTGGTGACATAGGAAGACTCGATGAACTCAGTAAATGGCGGGGCGTAGCGCCCCAGGACCAAAAGCGGCACTATCCACCACAAAGAAACCGCCGCGCAGCCGGCCAGCCACACAAGGCCGGGACGCCAGGCTCGGCGGTACAAAAGCACCACCACTGCCGGAACACACGCAGCGAGGGTAGCGGTGGCATTGACCGCGCCCATCGCTGCCACCGGCAAAACTGCTGCCGCGGCGCAGCGCCACGTTAGCTCCCGGCGCAAGAAAGGCAGGATGGCCCATGGCGCCAGCATGACCGGCCAGGTCTCCGAGGAAATTGCGCCTATCGTAGTCAGCGCGCGGGGCGAAAGCGCGTAAAGCAGGGCCGCAAGAAAAGGCCAGACGGGCGAAAACTCCCGCCTAAGGCCCTCCCGCCTAAGGTCTCTGAACTGCGGAGGAAGAGACGCATAAATCAGCCGGTGGAAGCCCCAAAAGCCCACGCCTAGGACGAGCAACCACCACAAGCGCTGAGCTACCCAATCCGGCAGCGGCGAGGTAAGAAGAAAAAACGGGCCCTGCGGGAAAAGATAACCATAAGCCTGGTTCTGTAACTGGCCGAGCGTAAAGACCTCGGTATAGGCGCTGGTCGCCCCGCGTAGAAAGCCCAGGGGGTTAGCGGTGAGATCGTGCTTGGTATCCGCCGCAACCAAGCCAAAGGGCTGGGTAAATACAAAAACAGCGAGAGCTAAAAGCCCGCCTATGCGCCAGCGGGACTGCGCATTCATTAGTTCCTAGAGCCGTACTCCGGGCCGCCCATTACGGCATCAGAAGCGGAAACTGCACCGTCCGACGGAACTGCATCAGCATTAGAAAACTGCGCGATGCCAATGATGGTGATGACGCCGAGGGCGATGCCCACGACGGTGCTGCCCACGGCGGGGCCGAGGGTGCGCTTGTTGAGGGAGTCCGTCTCGAGTGCCATAAACCCACATCCTAGCAGCTACCTGCTAGAAATTTAGCTATCTTCTTCCTCCGCGTCGTCGTCCAGCTCGGGCGGAACAATAAAGACCGGAAGGCCAGCGTTACGCACGATGTGCTCGGCCGTGGAGTTGGTCCACCAGCCGCGGAAGCCGCTGAGCGCGCGGGTGCCGGTGACGATGATATCGACGTCGAGTTCTTGCGCGGCGTCGACAATAGCGGAGGCAATCGTGGTCACCGACTCCACCAAGTGGGCGCGGCCGGAAAGGCCCAGGTTTTCTGCAACCTCGACTCCTTGCCTACAAATCCGCAGCGCTTCCTCATAGGCCGGATCATCTTCCACCGCTTCCGGCGCCACCGTGGACTGGTGCATGCCAGTACGGCTGACTGCACGCGCTGCCTGACGGGCCGTCGGCTCCCACGCCGTCAAAATCTCGACGTGGCGCGGGCGCAGCAGGCGGGCTGCGTGCTCCATCGCGCGGGCTGCTCGAGTGGAGCCGTCGTAAGCAATCAACATCGTCTCACCGTTACTCATGGATGCCATACTAACCCCCTACGCGGGCATATCGCTGGAAATCGTGCACACTGGAAGGCATGGAACTTTGCCCCTCCCCGATGTTCTCGGCCCGCACTGCGGCTGCCGCTGTCCTTACGCTTGGGCTTGGTTTTGGCCTGGCTTCCTGCGATAGCGAGCAGCAGGAAAGCACGCAGGACCCCGCGGCGTCGAGCTCGGCGCCTGGTGCGGCGTCGGCAAGCGCGGCGCCGAGTACAACCCCCAGCGAGGAAGCGCCTGTGCCCGTGGACCGCCGCCAGCTGGCCGCATCGGTGCTCATGCCGCCCGCGGTGAACTACGACGACGCGCTGGCCAAACTGCAGGCCGGCGCCGGCGGAATCTTCATCCCCAGCTGGGCAGACCCGGCGCTGCTCAGCGAGCCAGAACGCGACATTAACGCCCTGCGTGCGGCAGTGGGCCGCGATTTCCAAGTCTCTATTGATTTCGAAGGCGGGCGTGTACAGCGCTTTTCTGAAATCCTCGGCGAGCATCCCGCACCTGCGCAGATGGCCGCCGAGCATAGCCCAGAAGAAGTCGAGCAGATGGGTGCCGAGATCGGGCGCGTACTGAAAGAACATGGCATCAACGTGGACTTCGCGCCGGTTCTCGACGTCGATGGTGGCGAACTCGAAGTAGTAGGCGACCGTTCCTTTTCCACCGACCCCAAGCTGGCCGGTGAGTACGGCGCGGCTTTTGCCCGCGGCCTGGAATCGGCGGGAGTAAAGGCTGTATTCAAGCACTTCCCAGGTCACGGCCGCGCTTCCGGCGACACCCATCTCGGCGAGGCCGTGACTCCGCCGCTGGAGGAGCTTTACGGACACGAGTTTGTGCCTTTCCAGGAGGCGATCCCGGCGGCTCCTGCGGCGGGACTCATGATGGGGCACCTCGTTGTGCCGGGGCTGGGCGACGGGCAAACCCCCGCCTCCATCAATCCCGCGGCATACCAGCTTGCGCGCGAGCAGCTGCACTATGGCGGGCCCATCTACACCGATGACATCGGCGGCATGGCCTCTATCGCAAACACCATGAACGTCCCGCAGGCGGTGGTGGCTGCGCTGGCTAGCGGCGCGGATATGCCACTGTGGTCCACGGATGCTGAATTCCCCGCGGCCGTCGATGCGGTGGTAGCAGCACTCGATGACGGCACGCTCACCGATGCGCAGCTGCAAGCCTCCGCCCAGCGGCTTACGGGTGGAAAATTGCCCGAATAGTAAGAGCTGATCAGTACCTTACTAGGAAAGTTTCAGCTTGAACGATAGTCTTTAAGGCGTGAAAAAGGCAGTAGGAAAGCAAACTGGCAAAGGCTGGCGCATCACACTTGGTGTGATTGTCGGCTTTCTCCTCATCGCAGGCATCGCCTACGGGTGGGATGTAATTGCGAATCAGGGCAAGGTCCCGCGCGCGACGTCGGTTGGCGGCGTCGACATTTCCGGAATGGAGCGCACCGCAGCGGTTGAAAAGCTGGAGCGGGAGCTTGGCGACGTCGAGACCAAGCCTGTCTCGGTCACCTCTGGAGAAAAGTCATCCCAGCTGGTGCCGAATGAATCCGGCTTATTTTTGAACTATCAAAAGGCCGTGGACGGTATCCCTGATGCTTCCTATAATCCGTTTAGCCGCCTGTACAGCTTCGTGAAATCCACCAAGGAAATCCCGGTGACCGTGGACGTTGATGCAGCGGCTTTGGACAGCAATTTGGAACGGGTAAAGAAGGAACTTTCCTTCGAGCCGAAGGACGGCATGCTGGAGCTAAACAACGGCGGTCTGAAGGCAACTAAGCCGGTCCTTGGCCAGACCGTGGATGATGCGGATCTGAAGAAGTCGGTGAAGGAGAACTGGTTGGACCCAGCCGGCGTTGAGGTGGCTCCTGTTGTTGTGGAGCCGGCGATTAACGACGACGCGATTGAAGCAATGCGCACCGGTGACGTCGCGAAGGCTTTGGATAACCCGCTGACCTTGAACGGTGAGAACAATGTCTCCGGCACGCTGCGCAAGGATGAGATCGCGCAGTTTGTTTCCATCGAGGCAAAAGACGGCAAGCTGGAACTGAAGGTGGATACCCCGAAGGCGCAGCAGTTGTTTGAAGAGCACATGGATGGCTCGCAGGTGCCAGGCCAGAATGCCAAGATTTCCTTCAGCGGCAGCAAGATGAACGTGACTCCTTCGGTCGATGGCTCGATTATCGACTGGGAGAAGACCATGAAGGATTTCGACAAGCGCGTTAAGGGCGACGAGCGCACCTGGGATGCGGACTACAAGCCGGATCCGGCGGAGTACACCACGGAAATGGCGGAGAAGGCAACCTTCAACGACACTGTTTCTGAGTTTTCTACCGGTGGCTTTTCGGGCGCTTCGGGTGAGAACATCCGCCGCGTGGCGGAGGAAGTAAACGGCGCTGTTGTCAGCCCGGGCGAGACTTTCTCTCTTAACGGCTACACCGGCCCGCGCGGTACTGCGCGGGGCTATGTGGAATCCGGCATCATTATTGATGGCCACTCCGGTACTGCAGTGGGCGGCGGCATCTCGCAGTTCGCCACCACGTTGTACAACGCTGCCTACTTCGCTGGCATGGAAGATGTGGCGCACACGCCGCACTCATACTACATCTCACGCTACCCGGCGGGCCGTGAGGCTACCGTGTACGAGGGTGCTATCGACCTGCAGTTTAAGAACACCACGAACACCCCGGTCCGCATTGAGACCAGCTTCGGTGGCGGCAAGATCACCGTCCGCTTCAAGGGCGTGAAGACCTACAACGTGGAGTCTGTCAACAACGGTCGCTGGGCCACTACCCAGCCAACCCGTATGTCGGTGGGTGAGGATTGCTCGCCGTCGTCAGGCGCGCCGGGCTTTACTACCTCGGATACCCGCATTATTAAGGACCTCTCCGGCCGCGAGATTTCGCGCGAAACCACCACCACGGTCTACGACCCGCAGCCCATCGTCTCCTGCGGTTAGGTCATGGCTCGGCCGATGCACACCGCGGTGAAGGACCCGGCGGACGTCGATCAGCTGGCCCAGCACCCGATTGCCTTTCGCCGCGTGGCCGGCCTTTTCGCAGCCCACCGCGGCACGCTGCTTGTGGTGGTAGCGCTCATCATCGCGACCTCTGGGCTGACGGTGGTGCAGCCTTTCTTGGTGCGCCGCACCGTGGATGAGGCCATTCCCAACCACGACACCGCACTGCTTCTGTGGTTGGTTGGCGGCATGCTGGCCATCACCGTGGTCTCCCAAGCCATTGGCGTTATCCAGTCCTTTTTATCCGCGCGGGTGGGGCACACCATCATGCACGAGCTGCGCACGCAGGTCTTTGCCAACCTGCAGCGCCAATCGCTGCAGTTCTTCACCAATAACCGCGGCGGCGAAATCCAGTCCCGCCTGACCAATGACATCGCGGCGATGCGCGGCATGGTGACCACAACCGCGACATCCGTGGCCAGCAACCTCACCATGACTGTGGCTACGTTGGTGGCGATGGTGGCGCTTTCGCCTACCCTCTCGCTTTTGTCCCTGGTGGTACTGCCGCCTGCAGTGTGGCTGACCCGCCGCGCCGCCGTTCTGCGCCGCAGCCTCATGGAGAAAAACAGCCGCGCGCAGGCGACGCTGCAGCAGACCATTTCGGAGAACCTGTCCGTGTCCGGCATGCGCCTGGCGGCCACGCTGGGTGCGCAGGAGCGCGTCTATGACGGCTTTGAGAAAACCTCCCGCTCCCTCATCCGTTTGGAGCTGGAATCGCAGTTGGCCGGGCGCTGGCGCATGGCGCTGACGCAAATCATCTTCGGCGTGATGCCGGCCCTGATTTACCTGGCGGCCGGCTTGCGCCCGGGCATTACGATTGGCACGCTCATCGCCTTTTCCACCCTGCAGACCCAGATCTTCCGTCCCATTACCGGCCTGCTCAACGTGGGCGCGCAGTGGGTGGCGTCGATGGCGCTGTTTAGCCGCATCTTCGAGTACCTGGACCTGGAGCCCGAACTCACCGAGGCCACCCAGCCCGCCCAGCTTGCCGACGCCTCCCTCACCCTCCAGCACGTCTCCTACCGCTACCCCGGCACCGACACCGACGCGCTTTCCGACGTCTCCCTTTCCATCCCCGCCCACACCACCACCGCGCTAGTGGGGCATACCGGGTCCGGCAAGTCCACGGTGGCCGCACTTTTTGCGCGCCTTGCCGATCCGACCGAAGGCACCGTGCACCTGGGCGGGGTCGACCTGCGCGATATTCCACCTGAGCAGCGCGCGGAGGTCATTGGCGTGGTCTCCCAGGAGACCTACCTGATTCACGGCACGGTGCGGGAGAACCTCCTCTTCGCGCAGCCGAATGCGAGTGAGGAACAGATGTGGGCGGCGCTTAACGCCGCGCGCGTGGACGAGGTCATCGCCGCGCTGCCGGAAGGTCTGGACACAGTGGTGGGCTCGCGCGGCTACCGCTTCTCCGGCGGTGAGCAGCAGCGCCTTTCGCTTGCCCGCACGTTGCTGCGCCAACCACGGGTGCTCATCTTGGATGAGGCCACCTCCGCCCTCGACAACGAGACGGAGCGCGCCATCCAGGAGGCAGTGCTTGGCGCGGATGCTACCCGCTTGGTCATCGCCCACCGCCTGTCCACTATCCGCGATGCCGACCAGATCATCGTCCTCGACGCTGGCCGCGTGGTCGAGCGCGGCACCCACGCCGAGCTGCTTGCGTGCGGCGGTGCCTATGCGGCGCTTCTTCGTGCTGTCGACGAGGCTCAGAGTACGTAGAGAGCTCTTGTCAGGAATCTTAACGCTATTAACTCTTTGGTACGTGGGCTGTTGAAGGCTGAGAATCTAAATGAGTTCAGGGTACCTTGAGCGCTCTTGGTGACGCTTCCTTTTATGGGTCATCAAAGGGGATGTTCTGCCTGGTGGTATTGGCAGCATATATGGTTCGTTTCGTCGTCGTTGGAAGGTGCTCTCTGGGAAGCTACTCTCCTGCGTGAAGCTTGCATTCTATGTAACGGGTGTAAAATCGAGCAGGCTTACCCCCTTAAAGGGGCAATGTGTTCAGTTTCACACAAAACTAGATGACGTCTCGAAAGCATTAGTTGAACTGCAGAAGGAGTCTTCACGTTTGGGTGGACCGTGCGGATTCTTGAGAAGTTTAGCCGGTTTTGCGGGGGAGGAGCTTTAGTCGGGGACTTTGCCCAACACGCTGGGGTAGAATCTAGTTATGTAATCCACAGGCTATCGTTAGTTAAGGTTGGGGCCTGTGTAGACGTTTCCACCTGAAAACTACTCTCCGCAGGCGAAAGATTCTTAGCAACGAGTCAGGTCATGGTGCGTGAACCGTGGGGAATGGATTGCACACAGCCAATGAGGCGCGGTGCCTCATTTCAGAACTCGTGTAAAGGACCAGTTTCCGTGAACAAGATCTCTCGTACCGCTCGTTCGGTTACTTTCGCTGCCGTCGTTGGCCTCTCTATGGGTATCTCCGCTCCGGGGGCCCTGGCGCAAGACGGTGCTGTCGATGCACAGCCTGCTGCTGAGCAGGGCGCCGTGAACAAGGCAAACATCAATTTCAACCAAAAGGGCTCTATCACCCTCTTCAAGAAGAAGGGTGCTGAGTCTGGTACTGAGGCTACCGGTAAGGAAATGGCAGGCGTTCCGGGTAAGGCTCTGTCTGGCGTGACCTACAAGATCACCAAGCTCGATTACGACCTGCAGAAGGATGATTGGGCGGCGTTCCCGAAGTCGGCTGCTGACGTCAAGGACGACAAGAAGACTGCGAAAACCAAGGAAGAAACCACCGACACTGATGGCAAGGCAGCTTTCACTGATCTGCCTTTGGGCATCTACTTGGTAGAGGAAACTAACGCTCCGGACGGCATCGTTGCCGGCGCTCCGTTCATCGTGTCGGTGCCGATGGTTAACGAGGCATCGGATGCCTGGAACTACGACGTCATCGCGTACCCGAAGAACACGAAAACCACGACCAAGAAGACTGTCAAGGATGCAGATCAGAACATCCAGGACGCGTACACCTACACCATCAACGCGGATGCTCCGACCTGGGGCGAGGGCAAGAGCTTGACGGCCTTCCGCTTCGAGGATCAGCTGGACAAGCGCCTTGATTTCCAGGAGGTCACTGAAGTTAAGGCTGGCGATACGGTTCTCACTGCGGGTGACTACACGGTCAATGCCCCGAAGGCCAACGGCAACAAGCTTGTCGTAACCCTTACCGACCAGGGCCTTGCCAAGGTTAAGTCCGGTGACAAGATGTCTCTGACCTTCGAGGTCAAGCGCAAGGAAGTGGGCGACACCACTGAGCTGAAGAACCAGGCTGACGTCATCTTCAACAACCCGAACACCGGCAACGAGGTCAAGAACAAGACCAATGAGGTCGTGACCTACCACGGCAAGCTGAAGGTTGTGAAGAAGGACGGCAAGGAGGACGGTAAGGTCCTGGAAGGTGCTGAGTTCGAGCTATACCAGTGCACCGCGGCAAATAAGCTGGGCGGTAAGTTGACCGTCAAGGAGCAGGACAAGTGGACCACCGGTGCTGACGGCACCATCACCATCGACGGACTGCACGTCACCGACTTCGCAGATAACGCACAGGTCACCGACATCAAGAAGTTCTGTCTGAAGGAAACCAAGGCTCCAGCGGGCTACGCACTGCCGGAAAACCCTGTTACCGAAATTGAGTTCACCCGCGAGAACATCGCGAAGACTGGTGAGCTCGAGGGTGACGACGCCGTCACCCTTGTTTCTGAAATTGAAAACATCAAGCGCGACACCCCGAACCTGCCGATGACCGGTGGTGCCGGTGTGGGCATCCTGGCTGCTATTGGCGCAGCAATTGTTGCTGCTCGTGCTTGGTTCGCTCGTCGTACCGCGCGCAACTAATAGCCGGGCGTAGTTCCGGTGGCGCAGACTGTCCATGATGGTCTGCGCTGCGGGTCGGGTAATCAAAATATGGTGCTCGACCCAGTGAGGGGACTGGGCTAGGTATAGACTTCAGTCCCCTTCATTCTCTTTCGTTGTAATCCCGGTCGCGCTGCGCTAGCGCGTGGGACATTCTTTTGGGTGGTGCGGGTCGTTGACTACGGTGGTAGGCCAAAATGCAGGCCGACGGCACAGGCGCCGTGGAGGCCTAGTCCTTCCGGCGGTAGTCGTTGTCGTCGGGTTGTTGGTGATGCTGTACCCAGTGGTCTCGACCGCATGGAACAATTGGAATGCCTCAAGGGTGGCGCAGGAATATGCGCGACTGGATAAAGAGACACCGGCGCAGGTTCAGGATTCGGTTTGGGATGCTGCGCATGCATACAACGAGGAGCATACGTCGGGTCCGATTCTGGATCCGTGGCTGAACCGTATCGGGGTAGACAATCCCGACTATGAGGCTTATTTGAAGCAGTTGGGTGAGACCGAAGCGATGGCCCGCCTCGTGTTCCCGGAGGTAGACGTTGATCTTCCGGTATTTCATGGCACCGCAGATAAGACACTGCAGCGTGGACTGGGACATTTATATGGTTCTGATTTGCCGGTAGGCGGATCAGGAACCCACTCCGTCATTACGGGGCATACGGGTCTGGCAAATTCGACGATGTTTGATCACCTCGACTCTGCCACCGAGGGAGACGTGTTCTACATCCAGGTTGCTGGCCACAAATTGAAGTACGTCGTCGACAGCATTCAAGTGGTTCTGCCGAGTGAGGTTGATGGTCTACGGCCAGTCGCCGATCAGGATTACGTCACGCTGATTACCTGCACCCCGTACGGGATCAACACACATCGCTTGTTGGTACGTGGCCATCAGGTTCCTATGGAGCCGGGGGAGGAGTCGGTATTTGAAGGCTCCCACGGCCCGGGTTGGCAATGGTGGATGTACGCACTGTTGGCTGCGGTGATTGTCATTGGTTGCTGGCTGGTGTGGTGGCTGCGACGGCAGAAGGCGGCCGGAGCGCAAGAAATTATTGGTGAGGAAAGTAGCGTGCGGGAGTAAGGCGATGAAGAGGTTGACAAATACTTGGTCGGCCCGAATGGTTGCCGTCGGAGTAGCGTGTGCAATTGCGTTCGCTGGGCCGGGCATGGTTGCTGCGGGTGCGGTACAGGTTGCCGGGCAGCAGTCCACTGGTGCGGAACGCACTTCGGCTACGGATACAGTGACAATCCGGCTGACACAAGGCAATCCCAACGACGATGGCCAGGCGCCCTCGGGAAAAATCCAAGGTGTCACAATTCATCTGGACCGGCTTGCCGGCTTGGACCCGACCAACGCTGACGACGCAGCCCGCGTACGGAACGCGAATCTCGACGAGGTTCGTGATTGGCGCACCGATGTGCACGTGGATCTGGTCACCAATGCCAATGGCGAGGTGACGTTTGATGGTCTAGCTCATGGCTTCTATGTGGTGACGTCTACAGCGCCGGATGATTCCTACCGAGAGATAAACCCGTTTGTGGTGGCGGTTCCATTCCACACGGTGGTAGATAACCCGAAACCAGTACCAGGAGTAATCGTGGCTAAGACCCACAAACCGGGTGAAACGCCGACGCCACCCACGTCGTCATCTGCTCCGAGCGCTCCGCCGTCACGCCCGGATACCCCGCAAACACCTCCGAACTATCCACCGACTAAACCAGGGAAGCCACCTCACCAACCCGAGACAACGCCGCCGGGTACTCCAAGTGCCGGTAAGACCTCAACCCCAGTAACGCCGTCGGGCAATGGTGGCTCATTGGCGATGACCGGTGCACAGGTAATCGGTGTAGTAGCCGCAGCGTTGGCATTGATTGCCACTGGTTTCGTGATGATTGCCTTTAGCCGTAGGAAGAATTCAGAAAGCGAGGGACGGTAATGTCCTGGACAGATTCTCATCTGGTCGAGCCGGTAGCGTATCGCTGGCGCGTCGTAGGGGCGTTCGCTGCAGTGCTGGCCCTAGTTTTTAGCGTCGCTGCGCCGGCTGCTCTTCCAGGTTTCATTGGCGCTGTCGCCGAGGCACAAACCACAGCGTTGCGTGTCGAGCTTGATTCCGCAGACCAACTGAGCCTGACTGTTGGCGACTCCGCAACATTTGAAGGCCACTTTGTTGACGCCGGAACCGTGGAGGAGTTGGAATTCACTGTTGAGACTGCAGGACTGGAGTTCGACGGCTCGGCCTACACACTGACTATCGACGGCGAAGTGATCCCCGTCCGCGAAGGAGACAACCTCGTTGTAAAATCAACCAGTTCTTCAGTGACTTTCCGAATCGCTGGCCTTTCTACTGACGTGCCAGCAGGGGCAGCTTTCTCACTGAAGATCCCAGCGGTCGCAGAGGAATCCGAACTGAGCGGGATGTCCGTCGACGTGCGTGGAGTAGCCGAGGAGACTACCAGCACGTCATCACCTGAATCCAGCGAAGCCTTAGAAGCCCCTTCGGAGGTGACTGAGCCGCTTGATATTGCTGACGTTGACGCGGCCCCAGCCCGTCTGATGGCGGCGCCGAACATTACCCCGTACGCTGCAGGCGACCGCACCATCACGATGGTAAACGATGGATACGTGCTTAAGGGAAGCCGATATATCCCGAACTTTAAGATTCCGTCCGGTGAGCTTTTTGGCGGCCAGCTGTCCATTCCGCAAGGCACGGTGGTTACCCTCAAATCCAGCGTTAACAGTTATTTATCGACTAACCCTGATGACCTGACGATCTATTACACCGGTGCCAACGGAGGTTGGTATGAGGCGAAGGTGACCTACAAAAGGATTAGCGCCAAGGAATACCAAGTCATCCTGCCGCAGATTACTATTGGTGGCACCGCACAGATTCAGTTTAAGGGTGTTCACCGCGGGCCAGACAATACAGTGTTTACAGCTTCCTTCACTGTTCCTGCGAAAGAAGAGTGCCAAGATCCGGTTACAAGCAGGCAGCCAAAGCGCGAGCTCACCCCAGCTGAATTTGCTGACGGTAGCCCTGTCTACGTTGTGACCAGTGAGCCTGCAGGCCGGACCCGCGATACCTCTGTCCTGCGCCGGCAGATCGACCAGGGCCGCGATTACCGGCAAGTAGGCGAGAAGACCCCATGGGTTTATAACTCTCTAGCATTCAATTCGAGCGACAACTGGCTCTACGCGGTGAGCCAGATTCGCGGCGAAAATGGTGATCCTTGCTACCCAGCAGGACATCTCCTGCAGATTAATCCGGCGACCGGTGTGGTACATAACCTTGGGCCTATCCTTACGTCCGGAAGCACCGGTACCCCTTTCGAAACGAGCAGCGACCGGGATCTGCTTAACGCGGGCGTGTATACCAGCGAGGGTTTCTTCGTGGCTAACACGTCTACCTCTGGTACTCGGCGCCTTTATAGAATCGATGTCGATAATGTCACTGCTAAACGCGTGTTCGGAAACCAGCAGTCTTTTTCGGAGGACTGGGCGGTGCTCCCTCAAGCCCAGAAGTACATGTGGGGCTTCCAGAGTAGATCTCAGGCCGGCGACAAGCTGATTCTTGAACGCATCGATACTCAGACCGGGGCAGTCAAGACCTGGGATCTCACGGGAATCAAGACTTTGGACGGGCGCACTATCTCCAACCCCTCCGCCTCGTGGGGCAAGGCATGGACCTATTCCAATGGAAACCTAGGGTTTGGATCGGGTAGTTCGGCTGCGAATCAGCTGGGTTTTGAGCTAAAAATCAGTAACCCGGACTCCGAAAGTCCGACGTTCGAGTTGGTCAACATAATGAACAACCTGCCTGCTTCATTTAACACGGATGCTGCTTCCGATCTGGTGCCGCCGCCGCCAGCGCTGCAATCCAACATTGCAGTGAAGAAGCAACGCTCCGAGACCAAGGCGGTAAACGGCGAGGTCCGTACTTTCTGGACCATTTCGGTGGAAAACACCACAGCTAACGCCAGCTCGGGAGGCACGTTCTGGGAGTACCTACCAACGGATACTCACTATGGGGTGAATGCTTCCGGTCCCACTGCTAAGTTCGAAGGCTTTGGGCCTGGATCCACACTCGTCAACGGGCGTAATCCAGGGCCTAACGAGATTGGCCCGGGGGCCGGTATTTATGCAGGCATGACTGTCCCGTCCGGAGCGGACGGTGAGTCCCGATACATGAAGGGCTATGTTGGTACACTTCCAGGACACGCGAAGGTAGAGTATGTCGTCTCTGCGCCGGTGCGAACGGATAAATACGGCAACCTCAAGACGGTGTGTAGCCCGAACAAAGTGGCTTTCCAAGCCACTGATGGTGAGGCCGGTAGCGACAACGTTGCTACTGAAGCCTGCTTCAGCAAGGTTGC
>NZ_KV800715.1:192152-216009 GCF_001810285.1 Corynebacterium sp. HMSC071F07 | reverse complement strand
AATCACAATCAACCACACAATGCAGAAAAAGTACATCGGCACACTATTGAGTTCTCAGACATCATTCGCATTAGTTCAACAACATTTAACCTGCTGTTTCTCTAAGCGACTGGAGTTCATACTTTAGCTAACAAGTCGATATCTTGTCAACCAAGAGTTAATCTCTCCGCCGACCGCTTGTCGCGGCGACTTCGATAAATATACGCACGCCCCTAAAGGTTGACAAATCGCCAGGTCAAACACGAAAACCGCCCACCTTTGGTGGACGGTTCTCACGACTTGTCGCGCTAGAGGCCTTTAAGCCAGGCGTGCGCCCGCAAAGTTCTTCTTGCCGCGGCGTAGGACGAGCCAGGTGCCATGCAGTAGGTCCTCTGCTGCAGGCTCCCAGTCATCCGATTCAATGCGCTGGTTGTTGACGTAAGCGCCACCTTCCTTAATGGTGCGGCGTGCAGCGCCCTTGGAGTCAGCCAGACCAGAAGCCACCAGAAGGTCAACGATGGTCCGCGGCTCGCCTTCCGTAATCTCAGCGACTGTGGTTTCAGACAACGCACCCGCCAGGGTCTTTTCATCCAGTTCTTTAAGCTCCGCCTTACCGAAGAGTGCCTGGGCAGCAAGCTCGACTGCCTTGGTTGCCTCTTCACCATGAACCATGTTGGTCATCTCCTGAGCCAGGCGACGCTGCGCAGCGCGCTTGTATGGCTCTTCCGCCACGGCCTTCTCGTACTCCGCGATTTCTTCCTGAGTCAGGAAGGTGAACCAACGCAGGTAGTCAATGACGACAGAGTCGCCAGCGTTAAGGAAGTACTGGTACCAGGAGTAAGCAGAGGTCTTTTCAGGATCCAGCCACAACTTGCCGCCGCCGGTGGACTTACCGAACTTCTGGCCTTGGGCGTCGGTAACGAGCGGAACGGTGAGCGCATGGACCTTAGCGTTATCCATGCGACGGTTCAGATCGACACCAGAGACAATGTTGCCCCACTGATCGCCGCCGCCGATCTGCAGCACGCAGTCGTATTCACGGTGCAGGTGTACGTAGTCGTTGGACTGCAAAAGCATGTAGGAGAACTCGGTGTAGGAAATTCCGTCGGATTCCAAGCGGCGCTTGACGGTATCGCGGTCAAGCATCGTGTTCAGCGAAAAGTTCTTTCCGATATCACGCAGGAAGTCGATAACGGAAAGGTTCATGGTCCAATCAGCGTTGTTAACCATGATGGCGGCGTTCTCGCCTTCGAAGTCCACAAAACGACGCAGCTGCTTCTGGATTGCCTGCAGGTTCTGCTCGATGACGTCCATGCTGAGCATGGAACGCTCGCCGACGTCGCGTGGGTCACCAATAGTGCCGGTCGCACCACCAGCAACGGTGATCGGACGGTGGCCAAATTCCTGGAAGCGGCGCAGCATAATCATCGGCACTAGGTGCCCTGCGTGAAGGGAATCCCCCGTCGGGTCGAAACCGCAGTACAGGGTAATCGGCTTTTCGCACTCTTCGCGCAGTGCGTCGAGGTCGGTGGACTGGTTGATGAGGCCGCGCCAAGACAGCTCGTCAATAATGTTCATAAAGGTCTTCCTAATTTCTTCCTAGATTCGAGGTGCAGAAAAGTTTGTTAGGCCTCTGCTTGTGCAGGCCATGCTTTTGCGTGATCAGCTAGCATCACTGGGATGTCGTCCTCGATGGGATAGGCAATGCCGAGACGCTCATTGACCAGAACCTGTGCATCCTCGTTATAGGTCAGCGGCCCTTTATCTTGGGGGCAGACCAAAATCTCTAGAAGTTGTGGATCAAGACTCATGGCGTTAATCCTACACTCGGCGCTTCGGCCGGCGGCTCCAACCCAGCGATGCGAAATGCACAAGCGAAAAGCCGGCCGTCTTCACTCCCTGAAGATGACCGGCTCCACTGGCTTAAGCTTCTGGGATCACCGAAGCCTGTGCCCATTTCTTAAATTCCGCGGCAATCTCGTCAACGCGTTCACGCTGTTCAGCGACCCGCATACCTGCGGTTCCACCCTTGGTAGAACGCGAGGCCACCGCACCATCGATGGTGAGTACGTCACGCACTGCAGGGAGCAAGCGCTTATCGACGCCGGCGAGCTCCTCATCGCTGAGGTCCACCAGGTCCACTCCCCTTGCCTCGGCAATCTGAACGCACGCGCCCGAAGCCTCATGTGCCTCGCGGAACGGAACGCCTTGGCGAACCATCCACTCGGCGAGGTCCGTTGCCAGAGTGAATCCACGTGGGGCAAGCTCACGCATGCGGTCTTCGTGGAATTCCAAGGTAGAAACCAGGCCGGTCATGGCTGGCAGCAGCAGATTGAGCTGCGCCACCGAGTCAACAATCGGCTCTTTATCCTCTTGCAGGTCACGGTTATAGGCCAAAGGCTGTGCCTTCAGTGTGGCCAGCAATCCGGAAAGGTTGCCAATGAGGCGGCCCGTCTTACCACGGGTTAGCTCCGCAACATCGGGATTCTTCTTCTGCGGCATGATGGAAGAACCGGTCGACCAAGCATCATCCAGGGTGACGTAACCGTATTCCGGAGTGCACCAATAGATGATTTCTTCCGCCAGGCGAGACATATCGACCGCGATCTGTGCCAAGACGAAAGCTGCCTCCGAGGCAAAGTCACGCGATGAGGTTCCGTCCAGAGAGTTCTCCGCAGCAGAATCGAAGCCCAGCTCCGTAGCTATTGCCTCTGGGTCGAGGTGCAGCGAAGAACCCGCAAGCGCGCCAGAGCCATAAGGCGATACAGCAAGGCGCTTGTCCAGATCCTTTAAGCGATCGACGTCGCGAAGCAAAGGTTGCGCGTGCGCCAGCAGCTGGTGTGCCAACAAGATCGGCTGCGCTGCCTGCGAGTGAGTCTTACCCGGCATGATTGCCTCCGGGTGCGCTGCTGCCTGCTGAGACAAAGCATCCACCAGGTCAGTGACCTGCAGAGCAATATCGCGAATGGCATCGCGGACCCACATGCGAAACAGGGTTGCTACCTGGTCGTTGCGGGAACGACCCGCGCGCAGGCGGCCGCCGACCTCAGGCCCGACGATGTCGATAAGCCCGCGCTCCATCGCACCGTGGACGTCCTCGTCGGTGGGCAACGGGCGAAACTCGCCGGAGGCTACCTTCTCCCCCAGCTGTGTCAGGCCATCGAGCATGGTCTGCAGGTCGGCGTCGGAAAGCAGGCCTGCTTTGTGCAGCACCTTGGCGTGTGCCTTGGAAGCCAGGACATCATATGGCGCCAAGACCCAGTCGAAGTGAGTAGATACGGACAGGGCAAACATTGCCTCGGACGGGCCGCCGGTAAAGCGGCCGCCCCACAATGCGCCCTCGTTAGTCTTATGCATTATTTCTTTCCGGTTGGGAAGCCGCCGTCGCGGTCACGCTGGTTGGAGATCTGGGTGGACAAGCCGTGCAGCTGGACAAAGCCCTTGGCCGCGGACTGATCGAAGGCGTCGCCAGTGTCATAGGTGGCCAAGTCGAAGGAGTACAGAGACTCACCCGAGCGGCGACCATTGACAGTTGCGGTGCCGGCGTGGAGAACCATGCGGATATCGCCGGTGACGTTCTCCTGGGAGGACTCGATGAAGGCGTCCAGGGAACGCTTCAGCGGCGAGTACCAGAGGCCGTCGTAGACCTCTTCGCTCCAGCGAGCGTCGGTCAGGCGCTTATAACGTGCGAGCTCACGCTCGACGGTGACATCCTCCAGCGCCTCGTGAGCCTTGATGAGCACCATGGCCCCCGGGGCCTCGTAGACCTCGCGGGACTTGATGCCCACGAGCCGGTCCTCAACCATGTCGAGACGGCCGACGCCTTGTGCACCCGCGCGGCGATTGAGCTCTTCGATTGCTTCCAGAACGGTCACCGGCTTGCCGTCGATGGCGACGGGCTTGCCTTTTTCAAAGGAAATGATGACCTCATCGGGGGCGTTACCCAATGCCGGATCCTCGGTGTAGGCGTAAAGATCCTTTGTTGGCGGATTCCACAGATCCTCCAAAAAGCCGGTTTCTACCGCCCGGCCCCACACGTTTTGGTCAATAGAAAATGGCGAGGATGCGGACTGCTCAATCGGGAGGTTGATCTCCTCTGCGAAGGCGATTGCCTTGTCACGAGTCCAGGCGTAGTCACGCGCTGGCGCGATGATCTCTAGCGAAGGATCGAGTGCGCGGAAGGAAACCTCGAAGCGGACCTGATCGTTACCTTTACCAGTGCAACCGTGGGAAACGTGTGTTCCGCCGTGCTCCTGCGCAGCTTTCACGAGGTGCTTGGTGATAAGCGGGCGGGAAATCGCAGAAACGAGCGGGTACTGCTTCATGTACATGCCGTTAGCCTTGATGGTAGGCAGGCAGTACTCTTCTGCGAATTCATCCTTCGCGTCAATAACGATGGACTCGACCGCGCCGCAATCGAGGGCGCGTTGGCGTACCGACTCCATATTCTCGCCACCCTGGCCAAGGTCAAGAGAAACAGCAACAACGTCACCGCCGGTCATCTTAGCCAGGTAAGGGATCGCCACGGACGTATCCAGCCCGCCGGAATAAGCCAGTACAACACGTGCGCTCATAATCATTCTCCTTAGGTTATCTTCGAGCTACCGTTAATATTATACGATAGAACGTATAAAACCTAAACGTCGCGTGATGTGAGCTTCTTCGCAAGTTCCTCGCCGGTGGTCGACTCGCGGGCGAGGACGAAAATAGTGTCGTCACCAGCAATACAGCCGGCTACATCGCTCAAACCAACGCGGTCAATAAAGGAAGCCAAATACTGCGCAGCGCCGGCTGGAGTGCGCAGCATGGCGATGTTTCCTGAATGATCATGCGAGACAACAAGTTCGTCGAGCATGCGGCGCAGCTTCTCGCGGGGTCCGTTAAGCTGGTCTTCGAATTGCTCCAGCTCGCCGCCGACCATATAGAAGGAACGCCCGCCACCGCGCTTTACTTTCTTCGCACCAAGCTCGTCAAGATCGCGCGAAAGGGTTGCCTGGGTAATGTCGATTCCTTCATCAAGCAGCAGCTCAGAAAGCTGCACCTGGCTGGTGACGCGGGTGCGATCCAGAATTTCCAGGATCTTGGCTTGGCGCGCATTGCGCGTGGTCGGCGTCGTTGTCATCGCTAAAGAATTCTCCTTAAAACTCATGCCGGCAATCCGATATCCTCAAATGCACTAAGTCTTAGTGCATTAAATTCGCTTTCAAGCATAAACCTTCAGCGTGAAGGATTCCGGAATTGTCCCGGCGGGCGCCATTAACCTTGCGCACGCTCGAAAGTTGCGCGGATATAGCTTGCGGACTCAGCCAACTTCTGGGTCTCCCATTCATTGAGCTTGGGGGCCAAGCGCTTTTCGACTCCACCGCGGCCGACAACCGATGGCATGGAAAGCGCAACATCGTCGATGCCGTATTCCCCCTCCAGCATGGAGCAGACCGGATGAACCGCCTTCTCATCCAGCATGATCGATCGCGCAATCGCTACCGCGGAACGTGCCACACCAGCGTCGGTCCAGCCCTTTGCATTGAAGACGTCGTAGGCCGCCCCGACGACGGTTTCTTTGAGCTCTTCCTTACCTGGTAGCGAGCCGTGATGGAGCTCTTCAAGTTCTTCCCAGCCCAAGCCTTGGACGTTCAGTTTCGACAGCACTGGGAAGGCAGTCATGCCGTGTTCACCCATCATGTAACCGGTGACAGACTTGGGATCGATACCGAGCTCGCGCCCTACAGCCCAGCGCAGACGCGCTGAATCGAGCATGGTACCGGTACCAAAGAGTAGCTCGCGCGGGGAGTCGAACTCGCGGTGCGCAAGGGTAACCATTGCGTCCAAAGGATTGGTGATAAACAGGATGACCGCTTCACGCGTATGGGCAGTGATGCCTTCCATGACGTTGCGAATAACGTGGCCGGAAGAAACTGCCAACTCGGCACGGTCAGGAGCAGAACCCGGATTGTCCGGGTCCGGCTGCATGGACGCACCGGCAGATACGATGATGAGATCAGCATCGGCGCAGTCCTCGTAGGTACCGGCGTGGACGTGGATATGGTCAACGCCAGGCACGCCGGTGGATTGATCATGGTCCAGCGCCTCACCGTGTGCCACCTTATCGTTGACATCGATTGCGGCGATATCCGCGAAAAGGCCAGACTCCATGGCATAAGCAAGGACCGAGGATCCAACGTGACCCAGGCCAATACAAACAAGCTTTGTGGTGTTTAGGTTCTTCATATTCCCGAGCATAAACCTCACGCCGGACACGTGGTGCTTTAGCTGACGGTGGCGTCGGAAAACGCCAGCGCAAAGCGGTTAACCGCGGCGTCCAGCTCTGCCTCTTCAATCACCAGCGGCGGCGTCAAACGCACGACGGAATCATTCGGCGCATTCACAATTACTCCGTGCTTGAAGCCGGCGCTGACCACCTGTTTAGCCACAGGGCGTTCCAGAACCACGCCCAACATCAGGCCGCGACCGCGCACTTCTACTACGCCAGGCAACGCAGCTACGCGTTCTGCGAGCCGCTCTCCCTTGTTGCGTACCTCAGCAATGAACGCGGCATCGATAGTGTCCAGTACCGCATTTGCCGCCGCACACACAACGGGATTGCCGCCAAAGGTCGTGCCGTGGCTACCCGGAGTAAGCAAATCCTTCGCCGCGCCCCGTACGATGGTCGCGCCGATGGGCAGGCCTGCCCCCAAGCCTTTGGCCATGGTGATCACATCGGGCAAAATTCCCGCGGACTGGAAAGCGAAGAAGTCACCGGTACGCCCGACGCCAGTCTGAACCTCATCAACAATCAAGAGGAGCCCGTATTCATCGCATAACTGGCGCACCTTAACCAGAAATCCAGACGGCGCGGGAATCACTCCGGTCTCGCCTTGGATAGGCTCCAAAATGATTGCCGCGGTATTGGCTGGGTCCTGTTCCACCAATGTGCGCAGATATTCAATGTCGCCATAGGGATAAAATTCCACGCCAGCTGGCAGCGGCTCGAAAGGCGCTCGTTTGCCCGGCTGCCCCGTCATCACGAGCGCGCCCATCGTACGCCCGTGGAACCCGTGGTGCGCCGCCAGCACCCGCTTCTTTCCAGTCAAGCGCGCTACCTTGAATGCGGCCTCGTTGGCCTCGGTACCGGAGTTGCAGAAGAATACCCGGGCATCGCTATCGCCCACCCGAGCCTTGAGCTTCTGCGCAACCTCAACCACAGGCTCGCTAGCAAAAAGGTTGGATACGTGCGCCAACTTAGCCACCTGCTGGCTTACCGCCTGAACTACGGCAGGATGCCCGTAGCCTAGTGAATTGACCGCAATGCCGGCCAGCATGTCGATGTAGGACTTTCCCTCTTCATCAACCACGGTAGATCCTGCACCTGAGACCAATCCGAGCGGCGGAGCGCCGTAGGTATTCGTGATCGCCTCGTTCCACTGCTTTATAAGCGAAGTCATGCGTTATCGTCCTTTCTAAAGACCGTTCCTTCCGGATAATCAGCGCGGTCATAGTTATCAGGCAGAATCATCGTTCCGATGCCGCCGGAGGTCAGCAGCTCTAGGACCACCGCATGCTCGGTGCGGCCATCGATAACGTGTGCCGCATTTACCCCTGCCTCCACTGCTTTAAGACAGGCCTCCATCTTGGGGATCATCCCGCTGCCTAAGGTGGGCAAGAGCTGCGAAAGCTTGCTGCACTCAATCTTGGAGACCAAAGAATCGGAATCTGGCCAGTCGGTATAAAGGCCCTCCACGTTGGTTAGGACCACGAGCCTTTCCGCGTCCACAGCGCTAGCGAGCGCACCCGCCGCGGTATCTGCATTAACGTTATAAACCTCGCCATCCCTACCGGGCGCAATGGTTGACACAACGGGAATCCTTCCTGCATCCACGATGTCCATCAAGGCTTCGGGGTTGACATCAGTAATATCGCCGACCAAACCGATGTTTGTCAGCTGCCCATCGATGTTGACAAGGCGCTTTTGGGCGCGAAATAGTCCTGCGTCCTCGCCCGAGGTGCCCACCGCGTAGGGCCCGTGGGAGTTGATAAGGTTGACCAATCCCCTGCCCACCTGTCCAAACAAGACCATCCGTACGACCTCCATAACCTCCGGGGTGGTTACCCGAAAGCCACCTTTGAATTCCCCCTCGATGCCGAGCCTGCCCAGCATCTGGTTGATCTGCGGGCCGCCGCCGTGGACGACAATCGGCTTCGCGCCCACCGCGCGCAGAAACACCATGTCTGCCGCGAACGCCCCTTGAGCCGCTCATCCACCATGGCGTTGCCGCCATATTTCACCACGACTATTTTGTCGCGATAATGCTGGAGCCACGGCAGTGCCTCCGCCAAGACCGTGGCCCGCTCCACGTTCGTTAAAGTCTGCATAGTCTCCTCGCCTTGCCTATTCCCCGAAGCTAAGAGCTATAGGCCGAGTTGATTTCGACGTACTGATGAGACAGATCCGTAGTCCGTACAAATGCTCGGCCTGGCCCGTTAAGGCCTAAGTGAACGTGGACGTCAATATCGATTCCTGAAAGGTCCACCTCGCGCGCGCCGGGCGCGCCCGTGGAGTTGATACAGACAGGCTGATTGTTGAAGGCAACAGAAATGTTTTCCGGATCCATATCTGCGTCCGCCATGCCTACTGCCGCCAGGACGCGGCCCCAATTGGGATCGGAGCCAAACATCGCACACTTGAAAAGGTTATCCCGGCCCAGCGTCCGCGCAGCGGCAAGCGCCTGTGCATCGTCAGTGGTGCCCTCGACGGTGATTTTGACGCGCTTGGTCACCCCTTCCGCGTCGGCCTGCAGCTGGTCCGCAATGTCGGCGCAGGCTTTAAGAACAGCATCGTCGAGCTCTTCCTGCGAAGGCTCGATGCCCGATGCACCATTTGCCAAGATGATGACGGTGTCATTAGTCGAGGTCGAGCCATCAATATCTAAGGTATTGAAGGTCGCATCGCATGCACTGTGCAGCGCTTGCTGCAGCGCGGCAGGCGTGGCCGCGGCGTCGGTTGTCAGGCACACGAGCATCGTTGCAAGCGAGGGCGCCATCATGCCCACGCCCTTGCCCATCGCACCCAAAGTCCATCCACCACCGTGCACCACAGCTTCCTTCGCCACGGTATCGGTGGTCATTATCGCCTCGGCGGCAGCGTGACCTCCTTCTGAGCTGAGTTGCCCCACGACGCCGCGAACGCCGCCCAATGTTTTATTCATCGGCAAAGGCTCGCCAATCAGCCCTGTGGAGCATACAGCGATATCTTGCCCGACAATTCCAGTTAGAGCAGCAAGTTCATCCACCATGGCTTGGGCATCTTTGTCGCCTTGCTTCCCGTTACAGGCGTTGGCGTTGCCCGAGTTATACAACACGGCCCTTACCTGCCCGTCTGCGACGGCGGCCTTGGAAAGTTTTACCGGTGAGGCAACGACCCGGTTGCGGGTAAATACCGCCGCTGCATTAAAATGTGGGCCTTGATTTACAACGAGCGCCATATCTGATTTTCCAGATGGCTTAATCCCAGCAGTGGTTGCTCCCGCCACAAAACCTTTCGGCGCGGTAACGCCAGTTGGTTTGGTCACGGGCACTCCTGGCGTGGTGGGTGATAGTGACATGATCTTCTCCTAATTAAAAAGGTGGCTATTAATAACCGCCTAGGGCGCGACGGCCGCTTGTGGCAGGCCGGCGGCTTCTTCAAGCCCTAGCGCGAGATTCATACATTGAACGGCGGCACCGGCGGTGCCCTTGGTCAGATTGTCGAGCGCAACAGTGATGAGCAATCGTCGGGCACGACCGTCCACATGAGCGTGGATATGCACCATGTTGGAGCCCACTACGTTCTGCGTTTCTGGCTGGATTCCTTCTGGCAAAACCAAGCAAAAAGGCTCGTCCTTGTAGAAGTCCGCGAAGGCTTTGTGCACCTGGGAGGCATCCACTCCTCCGGCAAGAGGAGCGCTGATAGTGGCCAAAATCCCCCGCACCAGCGGGGCCAAGACCGGAGTAAAGCTGAGGTTGAGCTCAGCGTCACCGTGCACGAAAGGCGCCAGGTTCTGCACCATCTCCGGGGTATGGCGGTGCGTGCCGCCCGGCGAATAGGCGCGCAAACTGCCCATGGTCTCAGTACCAAGCAACCCCACTGCGGCCTTCTTGCCTGCGCCGGAAACGCCAGTAACCGCAACCACGTTGAGCTCAGGTTCGATGAGCTCCTGCGCCAAGGCCGGCACAGCACCCAAAGTCACGGCGGTGGGAAAGCATCCCGGCACCGCTACCTGCGATGCCCCCTGCAGCTGTGCGCGATTTCCAGGCAGCTCTGGGATGCCATAGGGCCATGCGCCCGCGTAATCCCCACCATAGAACTCCCGCCAGTCCTCTTCGCTCCGGAGGCGGAAATCGGCCGCGCAATCAATCAACACCGGCACGGCGACGCCGGTGCTTTGCGACGCCGCCTCAATCTCCCGCGCCAACTTCGCCGAGTGTCCGTGCGGCAGCGCCAGGAAGACCACCGAATGCCCAAGCAGGTTTTCCGCCGCAATGTCTTGAATAGTATTCCCCCACACCTGCGGCGCATTTGGCACGACCTGCGCCACCGGTTGCCCGGCTGTGGAGTGCCCACAGAGGGCGCCAATCCGCAGCTTACCGGACAAATATGCTGGATGGGACAAGAGCAGGCGCAGAATCTCGCCGCCTGCATATCCGGAAACGCCCGCGATGGCTACTGAAATACTCATGCGGGAAACAATAACAAGTTATGCAAGGCGCCGCAATATATACGAGGAGTCTTTTATATCGCTCCAAAACGCAAAGTGCCTCCCGCGGCCCTCCTCTAACAATTGAGTGGAGAAGAAAGCCAAGCGGGAGGCACTAAACACTGAGCCTGAGGGCCTCCACCCTCGAGCCACAGCTTAGGAGTAAATCAGCACCTGAGTTACCAGCATGATGCCGCCGAAGACCAGAAGGAAGACCATCATCGGCCAGACGAAGCGCAGCCAGTGCGTGTACTTCATCTTCAGCATCTGCAGCGTTGCCATGACCAGGCCGGTCGGGCAGATGAACAGCATTGCATACTGTCCCCACTGATAAGCACAGACCACAATCCAACGGTCGATGCCCACCGTATCTGCCAGCGGCGCCATAATCGGCATGGACAGCACAGCTAGGCCGGAGGAGGAAGGAACAACGAAGCCCAGCAGGAAGAAGATGATCATCAGCATGATGATGAAGACTGGACCATGCATTCCCTCAACCAGGTTGGTTGCAGAGTTCAGCAGTGTATCGGAGATATGACCATCATTGAGCACCAGGTTGATGCCGCGGGCCAGACCGATAATCAGGGAAACGCCGACCAGGCTGGAAGCACCCTCAGTGAAGGCGTCGCAAAGCTCAGCTTCGCCCAAGCGATTCTCACCGGTTGCCGCAATGAACATGATGGCCAGGGCCACCGTGAGGAATGCGGCCGCCATCGTTGGGAACCACCAGCCCTGGGACATAACACCCCAGACCATCAACGGGAACGCGATAGCGAAGAGGATGAGGATGACCTTCTGACGAAGGTCGAACTTCTTAACGTCACCGGTGGCGTCCATGGACCACTGGCCCTCAAAGACTTCCTTATCCTCCAGGACATAGGAGAAGTTCGGGTCTGCCTTGAGGCGACGCGCATACCAAGCCATGTAGCTAATCACCACGATGCCGCCGACGACACAGCCGACCAGACGCCATACGATGCCGTCTGTGAAGTTGATACCCGCCGCGTTCGACGCGATAACAACCGAGAACGGGTTAATCGTAGAGAACGCCGTACCCATGGAACCTGCCAGGAAGATGGCGCCCACCACGACGATGGCGTCATAGCCTAGCGAGATAAAGATTGGGGCGAGGATTGGGTAAAAAGCAACAGCTTCCTCCTCCAGGCCACAGGCGGAACCGCCCATGACCATCAGCACGGAGACCACGACGACGAGCAGGAACTCGTGCCCCTTCGTCTTCTTGGTCAGTGCGACCAGGCCCGACTCGAAAGCGCCCGTTGCGCGGACCACGCCAATGAGGCCGCCCAGCACGAGGATGAACACGATGATGTCAACAGCCTCAATGGTGCCCTGCACCATGCTGACCGGGATATCCCACAGACCAGCCGGGTTCTGCGTGACATGCTCATAAGTGCCCGGGACGGAAACTGCCTGCGTCAGTGCACCAGAGGTGAACTGATCGATGTTGATCTGCACGCCCAAGCTATCGAGAGTCTTTTGCGTAGCGTCCAGAACGTCGACCGAACCATCAGGATTGGTCACGTTCAGCTTGCCCGAGTCAGGGTCATACATCAGCTTCGAATACGAGCCTGCCGGAACCAGCCAGGTGGCGATTGCGGAAATAACCGTCAGGGCAAACAGAATCGTAAAAGCAGACGGAACTGAGAAGTGGAACCTCCGCCTCTTCTTGCGGTCTGTATCCTTCTCTTTCATTGGCGCGGTCATGGCGCCTTCCTTTCATGTCATAAAAGGCCGGGGAAGCCAGCACATACTGTCTTACCCGGCCAATAAACTTCTCCTAAGAGGTTATAACGGTTCCGACGGAACCAGTCATGGCTTCACCGGCATGTTCGAGCGAGGTGATGATTGCTCGACGGCCGGCGCCCGAACGGGCGAACTCCAAGCATGCTTCCACCTTCGGCAGCATTGAGCCTGGTGCAAAGGCTGCATCATCAATCAGCTTCTCTACCTCGTCAACGGTGACCTTCTCCAGAGCCTTTTGTTCTGGGGTGTTAAAGCCGGCGTAGGCGTAGTCAACTGCGGTGAGAATCAACAGGGTGTCTGCCTCAATCTGCTGAGCGATAAGAGCCGCGGTGCGGTCCTTATCGATGACTGCGGTGACACCGCTGAGCTGGCCTTCCTTGCGGACGACTGGGATGCCGCCGCCACCGGCTGCGATGGCAATGCCACCGGAGCCCAGGATGTTGGCGATGCTCCTTGCCTCTACAACCTCGATAGGAAGTGGCGAGGCAATGACCCAACGCCAGCCGCGGCCGGAATCCTCGACGTAGGTGTTGCCGGTTTCCTTAGCCAACCGCTTTGCCTCTTCCTCGCTGTAGTACACACCGATGGGCTTGGTTGGGTTATCAAAAGCCGGGTCCTTTTCGTCGACAACCGTCTGCGTGATGAGGGAATAGCAGTCGCGCTCTAGGTTCCGCATGCGCAGCACATTCTCAATGGCCTGCTGGAGGTGGTATCCGATGTAGCCTTCGGACATTGCACCGCACTCGGCGAAAGGAATCTCTGGCGTGGTTCCCTGCTGGTGTGAGAAGTCGGAGGAAACCTTGATCATGCCAACCTGTGGACCGTTGCCGTGGGTAACCACGACCTCGTGGCCGGCCTCGATGAGGTCAACGATTGAGTCGGCGGTCTGGCGGATTGCTTCCAGCTGCTCGGTTGGGGTGTTTCCAAGGGCGTTGCCACCTAGGGCAACGACAACACGTCGCTTATCCATTGCACTTTCTCCTGATGAAAAGACCTTGATTTTCTAGGACAAGGTGGCGTACATGACCGCCTTGATGGTGTGCAGACGATTCTCTGCCTCATCGAAGACCTTGGAGTAAGCGGACTCGAAGACCTCGTCGGAGACCTCCATCTCGCTAACTCCGAGCTTCTCGGAGATTTCCTTGCCAATAACGGTCTTGACGTCGTGGAAGGAAGGCAGGCAGTGCATGAAGATGGCGTCGTCGGCAGCCATTGCCATGACATCCTTGGTGACACGGTATGGCTCGAGCAGCTTGACGCGCTCCTCCCAGAGCTCAGCTGGCTCACCCATGGACAGCCAGATGTCGGTGTAGATGACGTGAGCGTCGGTGCAGGCTTCCTTGACGTCTTCGGTCAGGGTGACGGAGCCGCCGGTCTCGGCTGCAATCTTGGTGCACTCCTCGACCAGGCCATCTTCTGGCATCTGTGCCTTCGGGCCACAAGCGACGAAGTGCATGCCGAGCTTTGCACAGACAACCATGAGGGAGTTTGCAACGTTGTTGCCTGCATCGCCCATGAAGACCAGCTTCAGACCCTTCAGGCCCTGTGGGAAGTTCTCCTCTACAGTGAGCATGTCTGCAATCATCTGGGTTGGGTGGAACTCGGTGGTCAGGCCGTTCCAAACTGGAACGCCTGCGTTTGCGCCCAAGTCCTCAACAATTTCCTGAGCGAAGCCGCGGTACTCGATGCCGTCATACATGCGGCCTAGCACGCGAGCGGTGTCCTCGATGGACTCCTTCTTGCCCATCTGCGAGCTATCCGGTGCCAAGTAGGTAACGCCCATGCCGAGGTCGGAGCCGGCAACCTCGAATGCACAGCGGGTACGGGTCGAGGTCTTCTCGAAGAGGAGGGCGATGTTCTTGCCCTCGAGGTAGCGGTGCGGCACACCGGCCATCTTCATTTCTTTGAATTGCTTGGAGAGGCGGATAAGGTAGCGAATCTCGTCTGGGGTGTAGTCCAAAAGCTTGAGGAAGTTACGTCCGCTGAGGCTTACTGGCATTGTTGCCAACTCCTTTCTTTAATAGGGCCTTTTACCCTATTTTCACTCCGGCTACTCCCCTTCAATTCACGCTCATGGGGTGCGCCGGCCGAACCCGGAAGCCTTGTGCTTCTCATCTGAAGTTCTGGCTTTATCGTGACTCGATTTCCCCACCCGAGCAAGCGCTAATCGAGTTAATTTTTCATTAAATCCGGCGTTGGCCGCCACTAAACCCGATTTAAACCGCCTTTGAAGTGCAGGTTTCCACGCAAGGTTTAGATTGTGACATCCATCTCTTTTCCTAGAGACGGTAGCACAACGTACAAATTCACCCGGTTTAAACCGCTACCCAAACGCGAACAAAAGCCGGTTACATTACCCCTGACCAGTACCCCTCAACCAATAGGTCACGAGACTCGTAGGATGACTTTTTTAAAATATTGTGAACGTGGACCTTTACGGTAGAAAGCGAGATGCCGAGTTCGTCCGCGATTTCGCGATTGCTCTTGCGGGCAAGCACCAGGCCGGCCACTTCACGCTCGCGCTTCGAAAGGCCATGGGCCTCCGAAAAGCGCTCAAGGCTGCGCTCATGAAAGTCATCCGTTGCCGCATCTGCGATTGGCTTAACCGCCGCATCCGCACCAACGTGGCGCAGAACCACTCGCGCATGAGAGATGACCGCCCAGCCGATGGCAACGATCAGAACGTTTTCCATAAAATTGCGCTCCGGCAAGAATGAGAGCACATCGGGCCCGGCAGCCTCCCAGTCAAAGATGAGCTGATAGTAAACGTTCTCTGCCACCACCAGCACGGCACAGATAGCGACCTGGAAGAAGAGATGGCGGTAGGAATAAAGGCGTGCGCGCTCCGCGGGATCATTCGCGCGCAAGTAGCAGCCAAAGCCATAGCAAAGCAGAAATGCCAGCGTGATAGGCCGCATGTTGAAGAAAAAGAACTGGCGTAGTGCCGGGTCCTCTACTGCCCACAAGGCCGCGACGCTGCCTATCAGGAACAGCCCGACGCAGGCATGCGGCAGAAAGCGCCAGCCATTTAAGTAGCGCTGCACCACGATGGCCATCACAGCCATCATCACGCCACCCAGCAATATCGACTCGAAAGGCGCCGTAATTGCGTAAACAGAAACCTCACGGTTAGCCATTCCGCCGTGGATGAACTGCGTTCGAAAGACAAGCGCTATATCGAAGGCATAGACACCGAAGAATACCGCCAACAGTTTAAAAACCTGGGAGCGGGTGGCCACCAGGCATCCCACGCAGACGCCGGCGACCAGGACGCTGGCTAGCAGCATGCAGATAGTGAAATAGAAGACGGCATACTCTAGCACCAGCACCTACTTTCCCAGCAGCGAGAGAGAAACTGCCGGCCTTAAGTCACGTTCAATAGCGGGAGTAAGTTTAGCTCACAAGGTTAAGGATTCATTAAAAAAGGGCCGCGCAGCCACCCCATAGAAAAGGTGATCTGCGCGGCCCTTTTACGACGAGCTAGAGTTCGGCAGCTGAACCGAGCTTAAGCGCGCATCTGAGCGCCCAATCGCTGCTCGGCGAGCTGTGCGGCAGCCAGGCGGTGCTCGTTTGCTTCCTCGTCGGTCAGCGTGCGGTCGGAGGCACGGAAGATCAGCTGGAAGGCGAGTGACTTTTTGGCCTCACCGAGCTGCTCGCCGCGGAAGACGTCGAAAAGCTCAACGCCCTCGAGAAGTTCGCCGGCGCCTTCCTCCACGACCTTACGCACCGACTCAGCAGGAGTGTCTTCGTCGACTACCAACGCGATGTCTTGGTGAAGTGCCGGGAATGCAGACAGAACCGGAGCTGGGAACATCTCCTCAGTAGGCAGCGCGTTTACATCCATCTCCATCGCGCAAGTCCGCGCCGGCAGGTTCAGTGCCTCGAGGACCTCTGGATGTAGCTCGCCTGCATGGCCCACGACGATGCTCTCGCCGCCCACAACAGCCTTAATCGCTGCGCAACGGCCCGGGTGCCACGGCAGCTCGGAGGCAGCCACTACCTCGATCTCTACGCCGGCCGCGCGAGCGACCAGGCGCGCAGACTCAATGGCATCGGCGTAGGTGTAGACGCGGCCCTTGCCCCATGGGCCCTCGTGCTCGACGTTGCCGGTAGCAACGGTAGCCACGTGCAGCGGCTGATGCGGAAGGGAGTCGCGCAGCTCCTGAACGACGGCGTCGCTTGGACGCTCCTCAACGGAAGGCATTGCGGAAGCATCCGCACGCTTGAAGGAAACCTGCTGCAGGCCGTACAGCGCGAGGTCATTACGGCCACGAGCAACGTTGCGTGCAACTGCTTCGAGCATGTTCGGCAGCAAGGTGGTGCTCAGAATTGCCTTATCTGACTCGAGCGGGTTCTGCACGGAAACGGTCTTGCGGCGCTCGTCATCGCCTTCCAGGCCCCAGACATCGAATGTGTTGTTGGCGATGAACGGCGAAGGCAGCACCTCAGCGTAGCCTGCATATGCCAGGCCGTGACCGATAGCGCGGCGACGCTTCTGAGCCGGGGTCAGACCACGGCCACCAACTGGGGTCGGCAGGATGGTCGGGATATCTTCCAAGCCCTCCAGACGCAGAACCTCTTCGATGAGGTCAACGTCCATGGTGATGTCGGTGCGCCAGGTAGCCGGAGTAACCAGCAGGTTGTCACCAGACTCCTCAACCTCGCAGCCCACCTCTTGCAGACGGCTCACGATGGTCTCGCGGGAGTAGTCAACACCGGCGTACTCGCTCGGCTTGGTAGCGCGCATGGTGATCTGCTGCGGACGAGCGACCTCGCCGACCAGGGTGCGGCCGGCCTCGATGGTGCCGCCAGCGATCTGCACGAGCAGTGCACAGGCGACGTCGAGTGCAACCTCAACGATTGCCGGGTCTACGCCTCGCTCGAAGCGGCGGGATGCCTCTGAGGAGAGCTTGTGGCGGCGCGAGGTGCGAGCCACGGTGATGGAATCCCAGTTTGCGGCCTCGAAGTAGACGTTGGTGGTGCCGTTTTCGCCCTCGGTAATCTCCGAGCTCGTTCCGCCCATCACACCGGCCAGGGACTGGATGTTGTTGTCATCGCAGATGACTACATCCTCGGCGTCGAGGGTGCGCTCGACGTGGTCGAGGGTCTCGAACTTCTCCCCTGCCTGCGCGTTACGTACAACAAGGTCACCAGAAATCTGATCGGCGTCGAAAGCGTGCATCGGCTGGCCGAGCAGCAGCATGACGTAGTTGGTTACGTCGGTTGCTGGGTTAACAGGGCGTTGGCCTGCCAACATGAGCTCGCGCTCCATCCAGAACGGAGTGCGCGCGGTCGGGTCAATGCCAGTGACCTTCCGCAGGCCAAAGCGCTGTGCCTTGGTTTCCTCGCGCAGGTCAACGTTGATGAGGGTGCCGCTAGCCTCCGGCACGGCGCTGACATCGATGCCAGCAACGGATGGGTCCTGCGCCGGGCAAGCGTAATCAAGGCCGAAGGCAGAGGCAACCTCGCTGCCGAGGCCGCGCAGGGAAAGCGCGTAGCCACGGTCCGGAGTGATGTTGACGTCGAAGACAGTATCGTCCAGTCCCAAGAATGGACGGGCATCCTGGCCGACTTTGTCCGCGAACTCCTCGCTCAAGGTGATGATGCCATCGGACTTCTCAGCGATGCCCAACTCGGCCGCGGAGCACATCATGCCCGCAGAGATCTTGCCGTAGGTCTCACGTGCGGAGATCTTGAAGCCGCCTGGCAACTCAGCACCTGGCAGGGAAACTACGACGTAGTCCCCCAAACGGAAGTTACGAGCGCCGCAGATGATGCCTTGGAGCTCGCCGGTGCCGTTAGCATCGCCGACATTGATCTGGCAGTAGCGGATGGGCTTCTTGAAGCCCTCGAGCTCCTCGAAGGAGTCAACGTGGCCGATAACGAGCGGGCCGGTGATTTCCGGCAGTCCCTCGTAGCCCTCGGTCTCAAAGCCGACGCGAACGAAACCAGCGTCGAGTTCTTCCGGAGTGACGGACCAGCCGGGATTTTTCGCGCCAAGCAACCTGGTTACCCAGCTCTGGGAAATAAGCATTGTGTCTAGATTCCTTCCTAATTGCGGGGTAAACGGTTATGCCTGGACGCCGAACGGCAGGGTGAAACGAACGTCGCCTTCGACCATGTCGCGCATATCGGTCAGGCCGTTGCGGAACTGCAGGGTGCGCTCCAGGCCCATGCCGAAAGCAAATCCGGTGTATTCCTCCGGGTCAACTCCCACTGCTCGCAGGACGTTCGGGTTGACCATGCCGCAGCCGCCCCACTCGATCCAACCAGCGCCGCCCTTCTTGTTCGGGAACCAGACGTCAACCTCAGCGGAAGGCTCGGTGAATGGGAAGTAGTTGGTGCGCATGCGCGTCTTGGTCTCTGGACCAAACAGCACCTTCGCCAGGTGATCCAGAGTGCCGCGCAGGTGTGCCATGGTAAGCCCCTTGTCCACTGCCAGGCCTTCGACCTGGTGAAAGACTGGAGTGTGGGTGGCATCGAGCTCGTCGGTACGGAAGACACGGCCCGGGCAAGCAATGTAGAGCGGAACATCGCGGTCCAACATGGTGCGTACCTGCACCGGCGAGGTGTGCGTACGCAGAACCTGACGGGAGTCTTCCTTACCCACGTGGAAGGTATCCTGCAGGGTACGTGCCGGGTGGTCAGGCTTGAAGTTCAGTGCGTCGAAGTTAAAGTACTCAGCCTCAACCTCAGGCCCCTCGGCGATCTCCCAGCCCATGCCAACAAAGATGTCGGCAATGCGCTCCGAAAGCGCGGTGATTGGGTGAAGCGCACCGGTCTGGTTGCGGGTGGTCGGGATGGTCACGTCAACGGTTTCTGCCGCCAGCTGTGCCTTCCGGGCCTCTGCTTCCAGCTGCTGCTGGACCTGGGCAAAGCGCTTTTCGACGCGCCCGCGCGCCATGTTGACGTTCTTGCCTGCGTCTTTGCGCTGGTCCTTTGGCAGGCTGCCAAGCATGGTGCGTGCCTGTGGGATATAGCCCTGCTCGCCCAAGTGCTCACGGCGAGCGGCAGCCAGCTCATCGAGGCTTGTAGCAGCGTCAAATGCAGCTATGGCGGAATCGGCAGCCGCGCCCAGCGCGGCTTCGGTCAATTCGATCTGAGATGTGTCGGACACGTGCCTTGAAACCTTCTTCTTGCGCGAGAACTAACGGCGCTAATCATACCGTAGTGACCGTCACAAGAAGCCAGCAGGGGCACCAGCTAGCGGCTATGAGACTTCGCGGATTCGTAAAGGCAGATAGACGCGGCGGTGGCGAGATTCAGCGACTCCGCGCGGCCCAAAATAGGAATGCGCACGCGCATGTCTGCCTCGTCGAGCAGCTCCCCTAGCCCGTGTGCCTCGTTGCCAAATAGCCACGCGGTGGGCTGGCTGAGATCTGCCTCGGCAAGGTCGACCTCGCCGTCGGCTGCGGTGGCAAGAATCTGCATGCCGGACTTGCGCAACTGCCCCAGGACGTCCTTGATGTTAGGGTCGCGCGCAACGGGAACGTGGAAGAGCGAACCTGCTGAGGAACGCGCCACCTTGCAGCCCAGGGGATCCACGGTCTCGCCGGCGAAGATGACGCCGTCGGCGCCCATGGCGTCAGAAGTCCTGATCAGGGTACCCGCGTTGCCTGGCTCCGAGGTCAAGACCGGAACCGAGACCAGACGTGGTTTGGCGTTGAGAATCTTGCCCACTGACCACAGCACCGGCTTGCAGAGCGCAAAGAGCCCGGCGGTGCTTGCGGTATCGGACATATGGCGCGCTGCTTTATCCGTGATGGGATGGACGTAGACATCCATGTAGCCGGCAGCGGTGACAATGTCTGCGAAACGCTCGGCTGCCTTCTCGGTGACGAAGACATCGGTTGCGGCACCGGTGGATACTGCCGCGTCCACCGCATTTTCGCCCTCAATGATGAACTGCTTGGCCTTGCGCCTATTGGCTGCGCGGTGCAGCTTGACCGCATTAACGATGCGCGGGGTTCTCTCAGTAAAAGCAGATTCAAAGTCCAATTCCATAGACCCCAATCTAGCAGCGCATACGGCCCACGCACCAAAAGGATTAAGCCACACCCAAAAAGCATCAAAAGCCCCAGAAAACCACCAAACCCACCACAGCAAAAGCCGTAGTGGGCAAGTATTAGAGCGCGGGCTTAAGTGAGCAAACGCTTAGCGACGCAGCGGAATGCCGCGGCCATCGCGGTCGTAGCCGCCGGCACCAGCGATGATCATGATGAACTCGACGAATGCCCAGATCTCGAGGGCGCCACCGATGAAAAAGCCGATGATCACGATGAGGGTCACAGCGGAAACCACGAAGGTAATCAGCTGTGCGATACCGCGGTTGGTCTTGCCCAAATAGAAGTTGTGTGCGCCCAAGTATCCGAAGAAGAAAGCCAGCAGCATCGCTGCAACCCAGGACTTCTGCTCAACGCCTGCTGGGTACTGCTGAACTGGGTAGGCCTGGCCGAACTGTGGCTGACCGCCCTGGTATGGAGCAGGCGTAGGAGCGTTATTGTTGAACTGCTGCGGCTGCTGGCCAAACGGGTTCTGCGGCTGGTTGCCGTAGCCTTGAGGGGTTCCGTTGTTTGGATAGGTCATAGAAGGCTCCTGAGAAATGGGCAAAAGATGAAAAGGAGTACACGCCGGAAAAGTCCGCGCCGTGTGTCACAGACAAATTAGCACGAGCTAACTGCGATTTCCTAGATGGGTATAGATAGCTGGGGAAAAATCCCCAAACAGCTAGACGCGCAGACAACACAACATAAAAGCTCCCCCTACCCTTTCACGCCAAAATTGACGGAAAGTAGTAGCGGGAGCTTTAAAAGCAATACGCTTTGCGCTTACCTATTTAATTAGGCAGCCTTCGGAGCGTTGATGTCCTCCGGCAGAGCAGCCTTGGCGGCCTCGCACAGTGCGGAGAACGCCTCGAAGTCGTTGACTGCGAGCTCAGCGAGGATCTTACGGTCAACCTCGATCTCAGCCAGGCGCAGGCCGTGGATGAGGCGGTTGTAGGTGATGTCGTTCATGCGGGCAGCGGCGTTGATGCGCTGGATCCACAGCTTACGGAACTCAGACTTACGGGCGCGACGATCGCGGTAAGCGTAAGTCATGGAGTGCAGCCACTGCTCCTTAGCCTTACGGTACAGGCGGGAACGCTGGCCGCGGTAGCCCTTAGCGGACTTCAGAATCGCGCGACGCTTCTTCTTGGCGTTAACTGAGCGCTTTACTCGTGCCACAGTATTACTTCCTTATCTTGTGTGGGTCTAGTAAGTGGGTTGATTCGGCGCTAATTAGGAGCGGCCGAGCAGGCGCTTTACGCGCTTGACGTCGGAAGGTGCAACGTCCTTGGTGCCCTTAAGACGACGGGTCTGCTTGGATGGCTTGCCCTCCAGCAGGTGGCGGCGGCCAGCCTGCTCACGGCGCAGCTTGCCGGAACCGGTCACCTTGATGCGCTTGGCGGTGCCCTTGTGGGTCTTCTGCTTCATGAGAATTAAGTCCTTAAATCCTAAGTGGAGTTTGGTCTACTTCTTGCCCTTGCGGACGGGTCCCAGAACCATGGTCATGTTGCGACCATCCTGCTTGGGGCGGGACTCGACGGAGCCGTACTCAGCGACATCCTCGGCGAGGCGCTCCAACAGGCGGAAACCAAGCTCCGGACGCGACTGCTCGCGGCCACGGAACATGATGGTTACCTTGACCTTGGAACCCTTCTCCAGGAAGCGCACCACGTTGCCCTTCTTGGTCTCATAATCGTGATCATCGATCTTCGGACGGAACTTCTGTTCCTTGACCACAGTCTGCTGTTGGTTCTTGCGGGCTTCGCGAGCCTTCTGAGCCTGCTCGTACTTAAACTTTCCGTAGTCCATAATCTTGGCTACGGGCGGCTTTGCATTAGGTGCAACCTCAACAAGATCAAGGTCTGCTTCATATGCAAGCTTGCGAGCATCATCAGTACGGACGATGCCCACCTGTTCACCACCGGGGCCAACTAGACGGACCTCGGGTACTCGGATGCGCTCATTGATGCGAGCTTCAGCGCTGATTGTGGTTCTCCTCGATTAAGGGGGTGGGTTAGTGATGTGCCTACCGAGACCACAAACGAAAAACCCGGTCTGCCATAAGGCAGCCGGGAGTTCTCACAAAAATGCCGAGGTATTAACCTCAACCCTTTTACCTTTATCCTTCGAACCAAAGAGATTCGCGGCTTCAGGTGGGAGAAACTCCGCTTGTGACCCGTGACCTCCTGGAGAAGGCCCTACGGGCGGTAGTGCTGATTAGTATAACCCCCACTTCCCGCAGAGCCAAATCGCCACGCGCAACTAATTGCGCGCTCACTGCCAGAGGCGACTACAGGAGCTCCTTCAGGAACTGGCCTGTATAGGAGCCTTCCACCTTTGCGACATCTTCTGGTGTGCCCTCGGCTACGACGCGACCGCCGCCATTTCCGCCTTCGGGGCCCATGTCCACGATCCAGTCAGCGGCCTTAATCACGTCAAGGTTGTGCTCGATGATAAGAACCGAATTACCCTTGTCCACCAGCCCTTGGATAACCAGCATGAGCTTGCGAATGTCTTCGAAGTGCAGGCCCGTGGTTGGCTCGTCCAGAATGTAGACGGTGCGCCCCTTGGTGCGTTTTTGCAGCTCAGCAGCAAGCTTTACGCGCTGCGCCTCGCCGCCAGACAGCGTGGTGGCCGCTTGACCCAGGCGAACATAACCCAGTCCGACGTCGACAAGCGTGGCGAGGTAACGGTGAATCGAGGTGATCGGCTCGAAGAACTCGGCGGCCTCGGAGATAGGCATATTGAGGACCTCAGCGATGTTCTTGCCCTTGTAGAGGACCTCCAGGGTTTCACGGTTATAGCGCGCACCCTCACAGACCTCACACGGGACATAAACGTCCGGCAGGAAGTTCATCTCGATCTTCAACGTGCCGTCACCCTGGCAGGCCTCGCAGCGACCACCCTTGACGTTAAAGGAGAAACGGCCTGGCTTGTATCCGCGCACCTTTGCCTCTTGGGTCTCCGCAAAGAGGTTGCGAATCTTGTCGAATACACCGGTGTAGGTAGCCGGGTTGGAACGCGGGGTACGGCCGATCGGGCTCTGGTCCACCTGCACCAGCTTGTCGAGGTGCTCGACGCCCTCGACGCGCTTGGCGCGGCCTGGCACCTGGCGCGCACGGTTGAGCTTGTTGGACAGCGTCTTTGCCAGAATCTGGTTGACCACAGTGGACTTGCCAGAACCCGATACACCGGTGATGCAGCAAAGCACGCCCAGCGGGATCTCAACGTCGATGCCCTTCAAGTTGTTTTCCCGAGCGCCGACTACCTTGAGCTTGCGTTCAGGGTCAATCTCACGACGCTTATCCGGCACCGCCAGCACACGCTTGCCAGACAGAT
>NZ_KV800715.1:143710-192052 GCF_001810285.1 Corynebacterium sp. HMSC071F07 | reverse complement strand
GCCGGCGGGCTCGCCTTGATAGACAACCTCGCCGCCGTACTCGCCGGCGCGCGGGCCAACATCAACAAGCCAGTCGGCCTCGCGGATGGTGTCTTCATCGTGCTCAACCACAATCAACGTATTGCCGATGTCGCGGAGGCGCTTCAAAGTAGCGATGAGGCGCTGATTGTCGCGCTGGTGCAGACCAATGGAAGGCTCATCCAGCACATACAGCACGCCAGCCAGACCCGAACCAATCTGGGTTGCCAGGCGGATGCGCTGCGCCTCACCACCAGAAAGCGTGGAAGCGCCACGATCCAAGGTGAGGTAATTCAAACCCACGTCGAGCAGGAATCGCAGGCGGGCCTGAATCTCCTTCAATACGGCGCCAGCGATGATTTCCTCGCGGTGCCCCAGTACGAGCGAGTCGAGGAATTCCGCGGCCTCTTCGATAGACAGCGCGGACAGCCCCGCGATGGACTTCTCGCCGTGCGCGGTGGAGGCAAGCCGCACAGCCAGGATCTCCGGGCGTAGGCGCGTGCCATTACAGGTATTGCAAGCCACCCGGCGGGTGTACTGCAGCAGGCGGTCCTTCTGCGACTCGGAATCGGCCTGCTCGAGCTTGCGCTCCAAGAAGCCGATCGCACCCTCAAAGGGAGCGCTCCAGTTGCGCTGCCTGCCGTAGCGGTTTTTATAGCGCACGTTTACTTCCACGTCGGTGCCATAAATCAGGGCATCGCGCTGCTGCTTTGTCAGCTGTGAGACCGGAGTCTGCGGATCAAAGCCCAACGTCTTACCAAGCCCCTCGACGAGCTTGACGAAGTAGCGCGAATTCGGGCTGGAATGCCACGGCTGGATGGCGTCGACTGCTGGGGCGTCAGGATCCGGAATCAGCAGATCTACGTCGACCTCGAGGCGGGTACCTAGACCGTCACATTCTGGACAAGAGCCGAAAGGCGCGTTAAAGGAAAACGCACGCGGCTCGTATTCCTCAATGGTTAGGGTGTGGCCATTGGGGCAGGCGGCCTTCTCCGAGTAGGTATGAGTGAGCTCGGGGCGATCGATGAAGTCGAGGGTAACGAGACCGTCTGCCAGGCGGAGCGCAGTTTCGACAGAATCGGTCAGACGCTGCTTCTGCGAGGCCTTGACCTGCAAACGGTCCACCACCACGTCAATATCGTGCTTGATCTGCTTCTTCAGCGTCGGCGGCTCAGTTAATTGATAAACCTCGCCATCAACCCGCACTCGGGAAAAGCCCTGAGATGCAAGATCGGCAAAGAGATCCACAAACTCGCCCTTGCGGTGGCGCACCACGGGAGCCAGGACCTGGAACTTTAGCTTTTCCTCGAGTTCGAGCACTGTGTCCACGATTTGCTGCGGGGTCTGGCGCTCGATCACGGCGTCGCACTTCGGGCAATGCGGCGTGCCCGCGCGGGAGAATAAAAGGCGCAGATAGTCGTAGATCTCCGTGATGGTGCCCACCGTAGAACGCGGGTTGTGGTTGGTGGACTTTTGGTCAATCGAGACCGCGGGAGAAAGGCCGTCAATGAATTCAACGTCAGGCTTGTCCATTTGGCCTAGGAACATGCGGGCGTAGGAGCTCAGCGATTCAACATAGCGCCGCTGGCCTTCCGCGAAGATAGTGTCAAAAGCCAACGATGACTTGCCGGAACCGGAAAGGCCGGTAAAGACCACCATCTTGTCGCGCGGCAGGTCGATATCGACACCCTTGAGATTGTGCTCGCGAGCACCGCGTACGACCAAACGATCAGCCACTTATTGCCTCCTTTGTCAGCCTAGATTCGCGCCCATCCTAGGTTCTGTTAGGGATAAGCGGCCAGACCAGTGAAAAATGTCTATCTCGAAATCTACCCGTAGGGTTGGACACATGAATAACGCGCTAAAGCTTAAAAGTATTTCCGTGTCCGAGATGGACAACAACTGCTACCTCATCTGTGCCGGCGAAGAAGCACTGCTTGTCGACGCCGCGGATGACGCTCCCGCACTCCTCAACCTGGCCAAGGAAAACGGCGTACGCATTAGCGCCGTGCTTACTACCCACCGCCACTGGGACCATGTCCGCGCCACCAAGGAAGTAATCGAAGCCACCGGCGCTACCCACTACGCCTCCTTCCTCGACTCCCCTGCGATGCCGGCGCCTGTCGACGTCGAGTTGAAGCAGGGAGACACACTGACTTTCGCAGGCCACGAATTCCCGGCGATTATTTTGCGCGGCCATACCCCAGGCGGCGTCGCCATCGCCGTCGATATCGATGGAACCACGAATCTCTTCGTGGGCGACAGCCTCTTCCCCGGCGGTGTGGGCCGCACCGATTCGGAGGGTGACTTTGTACGCCTTTATAAAGACGTCAACGAGCGCATCTTCGATGTCTACCCAGATTCCGCCATCGTGCGACCCGGCCACGGCAAGTCCACCACTTTGGGTGAGGAGCGTCCAAAACTTGCTGAATGGTGGCAGCGCCGCTGGTAGATGCGACCTTTGCGCACCAAGTGGTGGGTGGATAAGCACGGTTTCCGCCCACAGCGGTCGGCGTTTTCCGTACACTGGTGAGAAGTTCGTTACTTTACTAAATGAATCTCGACGAATGGAGTAACAAGTGATTCGTAAGTTTGCTCGCCCTATGCTGGCTTCTGTTTTTGTCTGGGACGGCGTCGATACCCTGCGTAACGCCTCCGACCACGTAGCCGAGACCGAGTCCGTTCTGCAGCGTCTGCGCAAGGTTGTCCCGGCACAGTACGCCGGTTACATCCCGAACGACCCAGAGCTGGCTGCCCGCGCAGTCGGCGGCCTGAAGGTCGGCGCCGGCTCCACCCTGGCGCTGGGCAAGGCACCGCGCACCTCCGCAGCAGTGTTGGCGCTTTCTACCCTGCCTAATCTCCTCGGCCGCAACGCCTTCTGGGAAGCAGAGGATTCTGAGGAGAAGAACAATCGCCGCAACGGTTTCATTACCAACACCGCTCTGCTTGGTGCACTGTTCATCGCTACCCAGGACACCGAGGGTAAGCCTTCCCTGGCATGGCGCGCATCCAAGTCCGCAGAGCGCACCAACAAGAAGATCCAGAAGGCTCTGCCGACCAAGTCCGAGCAGCAGAAGTTCGCTGATAACCTCTCCGACCGCGCCGATGAGTTCTCCACCAAGGCCAGCGATTGGTTCGAGGGCGCTAAGGAATACGTCGATGACAACAAGGATGACTGGCAGGCAACCGGCAAGGACCTGGTAGATTCCGCTCGCTCCTTCATCGAGGACAGCGCCGAGCAGGCAAAGAGCTTCATCGATGACAACAAAGATGACTGGCTGTCCACTGCCCAGGAAAACGCTGAGCTGGCTCGCAAGAAAGCTGTGAAGGCAGCTTCCAAGGCTCAGGAGCGCGCTGACGTCGCTCGCGCACAGGTCGATACCAAGGCCAACAAGCGTGCTGCCAAGAAGGCTTCCAAGCGCGCTGAGAAGCTGCAGAAGGAAGCTTCCAAGAAGCTCGACAAGGCAATCAACAAGTTCGGTGACCGCCTGAACTAAGCCCTTAACCTCCAACGGCCCAGCAAGGTATGCTGGGCCGTTGTCGTTTTTATCAATCTCTTCGCGCATTGAGGTGTATTAACCGTCGTGGCCTCCCCAGAACATAACCCAAACCACCCGCAAAACGAGCAGGTAGCACAGGAGATTGCCGCTGAGCAGGCCTACGTTGACAGTCTCTTTTCAAGGCTCGACCACGAGGTCGCCCAAGCCAACGAACGCCTCAACGAGGTGCAGGCCGCAGTGGACCCACACACGCCTGATGCGGATGCCCTAGTCCGCCGTGAAACGGAGTACCACGGACTGCAGGCCAAGCTGGACCGTCTAAATCTCGCGCAGCTAGGCCTCGTCTTCGGCCGCATCGATATCGATGCCCCAGGCGATAATCCCACCGCAGAAGGACTAGACCGCCGCTACATCGGCAGGATGGGCCTGGATGCCCGCGAAGAGAATTACCGCACTCTCCTGCTGGACTGGCGCGCGCCGATGGCACGTCCTTTCTACCTGGCCACCACTGCGCAGCCAGAGGGCGTTACGGTCCGCCGCCACATCCGTACCAAGGGCCGAACCGTAACTGATATCAACGATGAAGTCCTCTCCGGTGCTGGCGCGGCGGAAGAAACCGCGGGCGTCGCCAGTGAGTCCGCGCTCTATCACGCGTTGCAGCGTGCTCGCACCGGCCACATGGAATCCATCGTGGAGACCATTCAGCGCGAGCAAGACGAGATTATCCGCGATAACACCCGCGGCGTACTCGTAGTCGAAGGTGGTCCCGGCACGGGCAAGACCGCAGTAGCTTTGCACCGCGTGGCCTATCTCCTCTACACCCATCGCGAGCAGCTGGCGGCCACGGGCGTGCTCATCGTCGGGCCTAATTCCACCTTCCTTGACTACATCTCGCGCGTCCTTCCAGAACTGGGTGAAACCGGCGTGGTTCTTTCCACCATCGGTGAGCTCTTCCCCGGCGTTCGCCCCACCCACAAAGAGTCTTTGGCCGCGCGCGAAATCAAAGGCTCGGAGGCGATGGTGGAAATTCTCGCAGCCGCGGTGAAAAACTACCAGACGCTTCCAGAAGGCCCGCGCCGCATTCGCGCGGAGCACTTGGAGCTGACCGTCGACCCCGCGATGATTAAGGCAGCCCGCACCCGCGCGCGGCGTTCGCGCAAGCCGCACAATGACGCGCAGGCAGCCTTCGCCGAACATCTCACGGAGTCACTCGCCCAGCAGATGGCAGAAAAGATTGGTGCCGACCCGCTAGGTGGCAAGAACCTGCTTTCACGCGCGGACATCGACCAGCTCCACGATGACCTGGCGGAGGAACCACAAGTGCGCGAGCTCATCGACGAGTTCTGGCCTACCCTGGATCCGCGCGCAGTACTGGCGGATTTGCTATCTTCGCGTGCGCTTATCGACGCCGCGGCACCGGACTACGACGCCGAAACCCGCGACGGCCTGTACCGCGTGCAGGGCGACGCCTGGGCGCCTTCCGACGCCGCGCTCCTCGACGAGCTCGCGGTACTCATCGGAATGCCGAACCCAGAGGAGGAAAAGGCTGCCGCGGATCAGGCCTGGCGCGAGCAAGTTGCCGACGCCGAAGACGCGCTCGACATCTTGTCCTCCTCCGATTCCACGGATAACGACGATGACATGTTCGACGCCGAGATCCTGTCTGCACACGACGTCATCGACGCTGAGACCCTTGCCCGCCGCCAGGAGGTGCGCGATAACCGCACCACCGAGCAACGTGCCCAGGAAGACTACACGTGGGCCTACGGCCACATCATCGTCGACGAGGCCCAGGAATTAAACCCGATGGAATGGCGCATGCTCTTTCGCCGCAGCCCGTCGCGCTGGATGACACTCGTGGGCGATACCGCGCAAACCGGAGCGCCCGCTGGCGTAGACGATTGGGCCGAAGCGCTTGAACCCTTCGTGGCCCAGCGCTTCCGCCACCACAAGCTGACCGTGAACTACCGCACGCCGCAGCCGATTACCGAGCTGGCCAATTCCCTCCTCGAGCTCATTAACCCCGAGGCAGCTCCGGCTGTGGCAGTCCGCGACGGCGCGGAAGTCGTCTTCACCGCGCAGCCAGCAACGCACGCACCGGGGACTTTCACCGATGCCGACGGGCGCTTGAACGCCGTCATCACGCGCGAGAACGTCGAGGAGATCAAGGGGCTCGAATTCGACCACGTGGTGGTCGTTGACCCTGATGCCATCGTGGCCGCCTCGCCTCAGGGCCTGCAAAATCTCTACGTTGCACTCACGCGTGCGACGCAGACGCTGACCTTGGCCGGACGCTTCCAAGAGACTTTCCACTAGTCTGGTGGGCATGGCTTTATCTGACATCGCACGCAAAATTGAACGCGCCACAAATAAGGCGGCGCTAGAGCGCACCACCCGCAAAGGCTGGACGCCGGAACTTACGGGTTATGCCGGATACGGCAACACGGAATTCGTCCACGTTTTGGGCCGCGTGCTCATGCACGATCCGGCGGCCGAGGCCACCGAGACGTGGGCGCAGCGCGGTTACCGTCAGTTTTTCACGATTCAGGTAAACAACCTCGACGTCCGTGTCACGGTCAATGGCAAGACCGTCCACGGCCGGACCAATTACAACGGCTATCTCGATATCTTGGTCCACGAGCATGGCCTAGGTGCCGGCTGGCACGAGGTAGTCATCGAGGCAGACGGCGCCGAGCCCATTACCTCCGAGGTGCTCATCGTGTCTGAGGACTCCCCGCTAGGCGTCGTCAGCGATATCGATGACACCGTCATGGTGACGTGGCTGCCGCGTGCGATGACTGCGGCCTGGAACTCTTGGGTCAAGCGCACCAACTCCCGCCAGCCGGTTGAAGGCATGGCGCGCTTCTATCAGCAGTTGCAGGAACAGCACCCGGAGATGCCTTTCATCTATCTGTCCACCGGCGCGTGGAATACCTACGACACCCTGGTCAGCTTCATGGAGCACAACGGCTTCCCGCGTGGTCCACTCCTGCTGACTGACTGGGGCCCTACCCCCACCGGGCTTTTCCGCAGCGGCCAAGAGCACAAGCGCGTGCAGCTGCGTAACCTCTTTATTGCTTTCCCATGGATGAAGTGGCTGCTCATCGGTGACGATGGCCAGCACGATCCGCTCACCTACGGTGATGCCGCGAACGAGCACCCAGACCGCGTGGCCGCGGTGGCCATCCGCAACCTTTCGCCGCAGGAGCAGTTGCTTTCCCACGGTTCACTGGGCCCGCTTGCCGACGCCAACGAGGAAGGCTCGTTTAGCATCCCCCTCATCCAGGGCGGGGATGGGTCGGAGCTCGCCGCACAGATGCACAAGATTTCGGCGGAGCTTGAGGCTGAGGCGTTTGCAAAGGACGCACCGGAGACCGACGACGTCGAGTAGCACAAGCGAAAAGCCCAGTCAGATTCCCCGCGAGGGAATCTGACTGGGCTTTCTTAAAGCGAGAAATTAGCTCACGGTGTGAACAATCATGACGTCGCAGTCAGACTGGCGAGCGACGTCAGCCGGCACGGAACCCAGCAGGCGGCCGGTCAGGGAGTTGATGCCGCGGTTACCAACGACGAGCAGCTCAGCCTGATTGTCATTAACGATGGACATCAGAGCCTGGACCGGGGTGCCCGGGCGGACGGCGGTCTCTACCTTGGTGGCACCGAACTTCTCAGCGTGCTCCTTGCCGGTGGTGAGGTTAGCCTCTGCCTTCTGGTCACCCAGAATGGTCACGGAATCTTGGCGCAGGGTCTTGGAAGCCTGCTCCTGGTTCTCGTAATAAGCGCAACCGATGATAAGAGTTGCATCGAATGCGGCGGCGATCTTAGCGGCGCGCTCCACTGCCAGGAGGGAGGACTTGGAACCGTCAGTGCCGACCACGATCTTCTTGTAATCGCTCATGATGACCTTTCTTCAGGGGCCTTATACCCCAAATGATGATGCAGAATGTGCAAATTGCTAATCCTTATAAAGGCGCAAACGTAAGTTTAACAACTTTGTGACCTGTCCGTTGCGCAACGTGGCATTTTATACCCCGAATGGAAAGTGCTGTTTTTCTCACTTTTGGCGCCGTTTGTCGTCACCGCAGCACGCTAGATTCCCGCCTCTTTCAGGCCACGCATTTCCTTCTTCAAATCGGCAATTTCGTCACGCAAACGACCCGCCAATTCGAACTTCAACTCGCGGGCCGCAGCCCCCATTTGGGCGGTGAGGTCGTCGATAAGCTTTTGCACTTCGTCGGCAGCCATGCTCGAGACGTCGGGTTTGTCCACCATCGCCGCTGGGTCGGCGGAGTCCTGCTCTTCCCCATCGGATTCGTAGACCTGGTCCAAGATGTCCGCAATCTTCTTGCGCAGCGGCTGCGGGTCGATACCGTGTTCCTTGTTATAGGCAATCTGCTTTTCACGGCGGCGCTCGGTCTCATCAATGGCCTCTTGCATGGACTCGGTGATTTTGTCCGCGTACATGATGACCTCGCCCGAGACATTTCGAGCCGCACGGCCGATAGTCTGGATGAGCGAGGTAGTCGAGCGCAGGAAGCCCTCCTTATCCGCGTCCAGGATGGCCACCAGAGAGACCTCCGGAAGGTCAAGGCCCTCGCGCAGAAGGTTGATGCCCACGAGGACGTCGTATTCACCAAGGCGCAACTGACGCAGCAACTCCACGCGCTGTAGGGTGTCGATATCCGAATGCAGGTAACGGACCTTGACGCCGTGTTCTAAGAGATAGTCGGTGAGGTCCTCGGCCATGCGCTTGGTCAAGGTGGTAACGAGCACGCGTTCCTGCTTTGCGGTACGGGTGCGGATCTCGTCGATGAGATCGTCGATCTGCCCCTTGGTGGGCTTGACCGTCACCTTTGGGTCGATCAGGCCGGTTGGGCGAATGACCTGCTCGACATACTCGCCCTGGGAGGCAGTCAGCTCGTAGTTGCCCGGAGTAGCAGACATATAGACGGTCTGGCCCACGCGCTCTTCGAACTCGTCAAAGGTCAGCGGGCGGTTATCCGTGGCCGAAGGAAGGCGGAAGCCAAACTCCACGAGGTTGCGCTTGCGCGACATATCGCCTTCAAACATGCCGCCGATCTGCGGAACCGTCACGTGGGACTCGTCGATGATGGTCAGGAAGTCCTGCGGGAAGTAATCCAGCAGCGTGGCCGGCGCAGAACCTGCCGGGCGGCCGTCGATATGGCGGGAGTAATTCTCGATGCCTGAGCAAAAGCCCACCTGCTCGATCATCTCGAGGTCATACTCGGTGCGCATGCGCAGGCGCTGGGCTTCGAGCAGCTTGCCGCGATTTTCTAGATCCTCCAGGCGCTCAGCCAGTTCCGCCTTGATGTCTTCCACGGCCTTGGCCATGCGCTCCGGCCCCGCCACGTAGTGCGTCGCCGGGAAGATGCGCACCTCGTCGACGCGTTCTAAGACGTCACCGGTCAGCGGGTGGATGTAGTAAAGCTCATCGACATCGTCGCCGAAGAACTCAATGCGCACCGCACGCTCCTCATATGCCGGAATAATATCCACGGTATCGCCCTTGACACGGAAGGTACCGCGGGTAAAGCCGACGTCGTTGCGCTCGTATTGGATATCTACCAAAAGGCGCAGGAAGCGATCGCGGTCGATCTCCTCGCCTTCCTCAATGACCACCGAGCGGTCCAGGTAGGACTGCGGGGTACCCAAACCGTAAATGCACGAAACGGAGGAAACTACGACGACGTCGCGGCGGGACAGCAGCGACGAAGTGGCAGAGTGACGCAGCCGCTCGACGTCCTCATTGATGGAGGAATCCTTCTCGATGTAGGTATCGGTCTGCGCGATATAGGCCTCGGGCTGGTAGTAGTCGTAGTAAGAGACGAAGTACTCCACGGCGTTATGCGGCAGGAGCTGGCGCAGCTCGTTCGCAAGCTGTGCCGCCAGGGTCTTGTTCGGCGCCATAACCAGCGTGGGGCGCTGCTGTTGCTCAATCAGCCAGGCCGCCGTTGCCGACTTACCGGTACCGGTAGCGCCCATGAGCACGACATCGCTTTCGCCACGGCGCAGGCGCGCGTCTAGCTCCGCGATGGCGGAGGGCTGGTCTCCGGAGGGTTCAAACTCTGATTCCACCTTGAATTCGGCGGAGCGACGCTCCACCTCGCTCACTGGGCGATGCTCAGAGACCGGCAAAATTGGATGTTCCGCTGCAAATGCCATGCCCGCAAGTCTAGCGTTTTAGGGCAACGCGGCGCGCACAGCCATAATCCACGTCTCTAGCTCGCCGGTGGGTTCCCACAGTGCGTACACGGAAGAGGTATCCGGGTCGAGGGTGGCGTTAATCTGCTTGCGCAACCACGCCCGCGACTGCGGCTTGTAGAGCGCGTTGATGCTTTCTGCGCTAATACCCTGGGGCAAATGTTCAGGTGAAGTCTTGGCCAACATGCCAAGGGCAATGACCACCTCGGCCTCGTCGACGTCGAGCGGCGGGGCGGCGCACATGCGCTTGAAACGTTCGAAATCGAAGGAGCCATCACGAATGGCGGCGAGCAGGTCGCACGCCGCGTGATTATCGAAAGGTCCTACATCCCACGTTCCCATAGATTGGGACAATAGGAAAGGAAAGTGAACGCAGCTAAAGCACAGCGTTAACATTCATCGCTACAAAATTTAAATTTTCGCGTCGAGGGCCGCCACCAGTCGCTCTACTTGCGGCACCAAATCCTCGCGCGCACCGTTGTTGTCGATGACGAAATCCGCTGCGGCCAGGCGCTCCTCATCCGGGATCTGAGCCGCTATCCGACGCTGCGCGTCTTCCTCGTCCAAACCTCGGAACTCGACAAGGCGCCGCACGCGCTCCTCAACAGCGACGTCAACCACGACCGTATAGTCCATGTCGCGGTGCAGGCCTTTATCCACTAACAAAGGCATGTCATAGACGGTAAAAGTTTCACCGCGTTTGCGGGCCTGCGCGAAACGGGATTCAGTCTCAGCCGCAATGCGCGGGTGGGTGATTTCGTTGAGGCGCGCGGTAGAGGCGGCGTCGCCAAACGCGCGCTGTGCCAACAAGCCTCGATTCAAGCTGCCATCCGCCTGGAGGATGTCGGAACCGAAAGATTCTGCCAGCTCCGCTAGGGCGGGCTGGCCCGGCTCGACGATGTCGCGCGCAATCTGATCTGCGTCCACCACGTTCCAGCCGCGTTCTGCCAAAAGCTCGGCCACGGTGGACTTTCCGCTTCCTATGCCACCGGTTAAACCAATCAGTTTCATAATTGGCCAGGGTACGCGAAAAGGCCGCACCCCGCGTTTGGAAACAAACGAAGGATGCGGCCTTTATGAGCTAGCTGGGATTAGTTGCCAGCGAGCTTGTCGCGCAGAGCAGCAAGCTGCTCGTCGGAAGCCAGGGAGCCGCCAACCTCAGCCGAAGCCTCGGATGCCGGAGCTGCATCGTTAGACTCGGAGGAATAGTTGGAGGACTCGTTAGCCTCTGCAGCCTCAGCGGCTGCGGCACGGTTGCGCTCGATCTGAGCGGTGTGCAGGTTGAAGCGACGCTCGGACTCTGCGTAGCGTGCCTCCCAAGCCTGACGCTGCTCGTCGTAGCCCTCGAGCCACTCGTTGGTCTCTGGGTCGAAGCCCTCTGGGAAGACGTAGTTGCCCTGCTCGTCGTAGGAGTCAGCCATGCCGTACTTGGACGGATCGAACTCTTCGGTGTAGTCCTCGTCTGCCTGCTTAACGGACAGGGAGATACGACGACGCTCGAGATCGATGTCGATGACCTTGACCATGACTTCCTGGCCAACGGTGACAACCTGGTCCGGAACCTCGACGTGGCGCTGAGCCAGCTCGGAGATGTGAACCAGGCCCTCGATGCCTTCCTCGACGCGAACGAATGCGCCGAACGGAACGAGCTTGGTGACCTTGCCCGGGACGATCTGGCCCACAGCGTGGGTGCGGGCGAATACGCGCCACGGATCTTCCTGGGTAGCCTTCAGGGACAGGGAGACGCGCTCGCGGTCGAGATCAACGTCGAGAACCTCAACGGTGACCTCGTCACCGACGGTGACGACCTCAGATGGGTGATCGATGTGCTTCCAAGACAGCTCGGAAACGTGAACCAGGCCGTCGACACCGCCGAGGTCGACGAATGCGCCGAAGTTGACGATGGAGGAAACAACGCCCTTGCGGACCTGGCCCTTCTGCAGCTGGTGCAGGAACTCGGAGCGAACCTCAGACTGGGTCTGCTCGAGGAATGCACGGCGGGACAGAACAACGTTGTTACGCTGCTTGTCCAGCTCGATGATCTTTGCTTCCAGCTCCTGGCCGATGTACGGCTCCAGGTCGCGGACGCGACGCATCTCGACGAGGGAAGCAGGCAGGAAGCCACGCAGGCCGATGTCCAGGATGAGGCCACCCTTGACAACCTCGATAACGGTACCGGTAACTGGCTCTTCCTTGGCGTGCAGCTCCTCGACTGCGCCCCAAGCGCGCTCGTACTGTGCGCGCTTCTTGGACAGGATCAGACGGCCTTCCTTGTCCTCCTTGGTGAGAACGAGTGCGTCGATCTGATCGCCGACCTGGACGACCTCATCTGGGTCGACGTCGTGCTTGATGGACAGCTCGCGGGATGGGATGACGCCTTCGGTCTTGTATCCGATGTCGAGCAGGACCTCGTCGTGGTCAACCTTGACCACGGTGCCCTCGACGATGTCACCATCGTTGAAGTACTTGATGGTGGCGTCAACGGCAGCGAGGAAGTCCTCAGCGGTTCCGATGTCGTTGATCGCAACCTGAGGGGTGTTAGAAGTTGGCATATGTAGAAATGCTCCGAATTGATGTAGGAGATCGTAAATGGACAGTTACGCGTCTCTCGAAAAGCGTCTCTAAACAGGCAAAATAGCGATAGTTTAGGATGGATTCCGATCCCGCCGTGACGATGTATAAAGCCCTCCTACGGAAGCCTTAGACAACCCACGGCATAGACACGCCCGTGCAATACTACATCCGCGCAGCTAAAACGGCAAATACTTCAATTTTCACAAGGACTTCATCCATGCAGACTCCCTCCCGCGCGAACCAATCCTTTTGGGACAACGATGCCGCGGCCTATCATGCCGCGCATCCGGAATATCTTTCCTCCTTTTATTGGTGCCCGGAGATGCTGCACGAGGCTGACGCACACCTGCTTGGCGACGCCGCCTTCCTCGCCGCCGCGCGCGTGCTCGAGATTGGCTGTGGTTCAGCCCCTTGTACCGCGTGGTTGCAGGATAGGGCGGGTTTTTCCACCGGCTTCGATATCTCACGCGGCATGCTTTCCCACGCGCCGAGCGGCCTGCCGCTAGTACAGGCAGATGCCCTAGCGCTGCCCTATGCCGACGAGTCCTTCGACATCGCCTTTTCCGCTTTCGGCGCTTTCCCTTTTATTGCTGACTTAGACGCGGCGCTCGCGGAGGTCCGCCGCGTGTTGCGCCCGGGCGGGCGCTTGGTCATCTCCGCTACTCACCCGATGCGCTGGATTTTCCCCGATGACCCGCTAAACCTCACCGCTGAGCTTTCCTACTTCGACCGCGCCTACTTAGAGCACGACGCTGATGGCAACTTGAGCTACGCGGAGTTCCACCGCACACTCGGCGACTGGGTGCGCGCCATACAAACCCGCGGCGGTTTTCTCATCGAGGACGTCCTCGAGCCGGAGTGGCCGCAAGACCTCGACATCACCTGGGGCCAGTGGTCGCGCGAGCGCGGCGAAATCTTCCCCGGCAGCATCATTTTTATCTGCACCGCCGTTTAGCAGCAATCGACTATGAGTAATCTATAGCGCATGGATTTTTTGGTTAAAGAGCGCTTGGGCATCACCCTCCGCCGCGTCGTGGCGTGGTGGATTGATGCCTTCCTCGCCGCCGCCATCATCATGGTGGTGCGGTGGACCATCAACGCGCTTTTCGACGCCCCCATCACAGGCCACGCCGCCGCCATCTACGACATCGCGGCCCTTGCCAGCGTGTTCTACCTCTACCGCGTTATCTGTGAGGCACGCAAACGCACCTCGCTGGGCAAATGGTCGCTGCAGTTGCGCGTCATCACTGACAAGCCCGGCTGGTGGTCGGCCGCGCTGCGCAATAGCTGGATTCTTCTCACGCTCATCTCTTTGACCGGCGTGCCACACGTGGAGGCAGTCGTTCTCGGCGTGCTAGGAATATCAGTTTTGGCAACGGGCCAAACGCCCTTCGACATGCTGGCTAATTGCCTAGTCGAGCGCCGCCCACTGCCTTTCTAACTTCGCCTTCGCGTAGGCCGGGATACCGTGGTCCTCGATGCCCTGGGCTACCAGGCGTGCGCGGGCCTTAGTGCGCTGCGGCATCCCAATCCTTACCGGCACCGGCGGAGACCTCGAGCGGGACGTTGAGCTCGATGGCCGAATCCATCTCGCGTTCTAGAATCTCGCGGACCGCATCAGCCTCGCCTGGGGCGACTTCCACCACAAGTTCGTCGTGGACCTGCAGCAGCACGCGGGAGCGCATGCCCTCGAGCGCCCTATCCACGCGAATCATGGCGACCTTGATGATGTCCGCAGCCGTGCCCTGAATCGGAGCGTTCAGCGCTGCACGTTCGGCATTCTCACGCGCGAGGCGATTATCGGAGTTCAGCTCCGGCAGGTAGCGACGGCGCCCGAAGACGGTCGCGGTGTAGCCATCCTTGCGGGCTTGCTCAACGACGTTGTCGAGGTAGCGTTTCACGCCCCCGAAACGCTCGAAATAGCTTTCCATGATCTCCTTGGCCTCGCGGGCCGGGATGCCCAGCTGCTGGGACAAGCCAAACGCGGAAAGCCCATAGACTAGACCATAAGACATCGCCTTGACACGGCGGCGTAGCTCCGAGGTCACCTCATCGACCGGCACGTCGAAGACCTTCGAGCCGACGTAGTTGTGCAGATCCTCGCCCTCGCGATAGGCCTCGATAAGCCCTGGATCCTCAGACAGATGGGCCATCACGCGCATCTCAATCTGGGAATAATCGGCCGTCATCAAGGTCTCGAACTCCGCGCCCACGATGAACGCGGAGCGAATCTGGCGCCCTGCCTCCGTGCGCACTGGGATGTTCTGCAGGTTCGGCTCGGTGGAGGAAAGTCGGCCCGTGGAAGCCACCGTCTGGTTGAAGGTGGTGTGGATGCGACCGTCCGGCTGCACGGTCTTTATGAGGCCTTCCAGGGTGGTCTTCATCTTCTGATACTCGCGGTGAGCAAGCAGATGATCGAGGAACGGGTGCGGGTGGTTGACCGCCAGCTGCTCAATCTCCTTGGCCGCGGTGGAATAGCCCGTCTTGGTCTTCTTCGTCTTCGGCATCTCGAAGGTCTCGAAGAGCACGGTCTGCAGCTGCTTTGGCGAGTTCAAGTTCAGCGTCTCGTCGCCAGCCAGCTCGCGGGCAGCACGCTCCTGCTCGGCAACCTGCTCGATGAAGGCATCGCGCTGGGTTTCTAGAATCTCCACGTCCACGGCGATACCGGTGGCCTCCATGCGCGCGAGGATGCTCACGAGCGGCAGCTCCAAGTCGGCATAAAGCTCGAAGGAATCGATATCCTGCAGCTGCTTAGTAAGCGCCGCGGCCAGCTCCATGATGGCACCCGCCTGGTTCACCAGGGAAGAATCATCCAGCAGCGAGAGCTGGTCGCTGGCCTGGGCGAGAGTCTTCTTCAGGTGACGTTGATAGACATCCGGCAGGTCATATGTGCGCTGGCCCGGGCGCAGCAAGTAGGCAGCGATCGCGGTATCGTGCGCGATGCCACGCAGCTCGATGCCGCGGCCTGCCAGCATATGGAAAGCGGCCTTGGCCTCGTGAAAATACTTCGGCGCAGAAGAAGAAAGCCAGGCGGCGAGCGCGGCGTCATCCTCCGCGCTCAATTCGCCGAGTTCGACCTGCATGCCTTCAAAGTCGGCGTCGACAAGCGCGAGTGCGCTAGCATCGCCCTGGCCCGGGCGGGGGTCCCCCGTGACGAAGACCGCGACGTGCTCCTTGCCCTCCAACCACTGAGCCAAAGGCTTGTCGACGACCTTAATCTCCTGCGTCGGTGCCTCCTCCACGGCCGGCGCCCCACCGCCGTCGTTCGGGATGGCCTCCAGCACGCGCTCGCGGAGATTGGTGCCGAACTCGAGCTCGTCGAACTTCTCGGCCACCTCGCTAACGGTCGCGCCTTGGAATGCCAGATCGTCGGGGCCAACCTCTAAATCCATGTCCGTGATCATCTGCGTGAGTTTGCGGTTCATGCGCACCTGCTCGATGCGATCGCGGAAGTTCTGACCGGCCACGCCCTTGATTTCCGCGGCGTGCTCGATAAGACCCTCGAGGGTGCCGTATTGGAGGATCCACTTGGTGGCCGTCTTCTCGCCCACCTTGGGAACGCTCGGCAGGTTATCGGAGGGATCGCCGCGCAGGGCCGCAAAATCCGGATACTGCTGCGGAGTCAGACCGTACTTCTCCTCCACCGCGGCCGGGGTAAAGCGATGCAGGGTGGAAACGCCGCGCATGGGGTACAACACGGTGGTGTCCTCGTTGACCAGCTGCAGGTAGTCGCGGTCGCCGGTAACGATGAGGGTTTCATAATTATCGGCCTGGGTAGCCAGCGTGGCCACGATGTCATCGGCCTCGAAGTTCTCGCGGGATAGCGTGGTGATACCCAGGGTGCCGAGCACCTCGCGGATGAGCTCTACCTGGCCGCGGAACTCCTCGGGCGCGGCCTCGCGCTGGGCCTTGTACTCCGGGAACATCTCGGTACGGAAGGTCTTGCGCCCGACGTCGAAAGCCACGCCCACGAACTCCGGTTTCTCCTCGGCGACGATGTTGGAGAGCATGGACAAAAATCCATACACCGCATTCGTGTGCTGGCCGCCGGAAGTGGCGAAGTTTTCTGCCGGCAGCGCATAAAAAGCGCGGAAGGCCATAGAGTGGCCGTCGATAAGCAAAAGGCGCGGTTTGGTGGTCTTATTGTGTGTTGTCGAAGAAGTCACTCGCCCCATCATAGAGCCTTTACCCCCACCTAATTAGTAATTGCTCGCCCGGCTGCGCTAAACTGCTTTCCAGTCAACAAGACGCGCCCCTGTAGCCCAATTGGCAGAGGCAATGGATTCAAAACCCATTCAGTGTGAGTTCGAGTCTCACCAGGGGCACTACCTTCATCCCCTCGCTTGGCAGCTTTGCCCGGCGAGGGGATTTTTTACGTTCGGGGCCGCAAAATTTTGCCACGTTGCGTGAATAATATGCCGCGAGTGGTATTTATTGTGATAGGTTTATTCCTCGGGCGGCGCGGCGTTTCTCCGATCCGCTTAAAATCTCGGCCATATTGCGGCACGTCACGCCCCAGAGCCCGATCATTCAAGGTTAGTTTCGAAAGTATGCAATATATTCTCAACGCCATTCGCGGCGCACTCATAGGCTCGGCAGAGCTCGTCCCCGGAATCTCCGGTGGCACTGTCGCGCTTATCGTGGGCATTTACGAACGCGCGCTGCACAATGCAAACTTTCTCATCTCTGGCCGGTTCAAAAAGGTGGAATGGGGCTTTCTCGCCTCCGTCGCGGTAGGCATGTTCGCGGCCGTATTTGGACTGTCGACGCTGTTGCACAACTTCGTCGAGAGCCAAGTATCGATATCAAGCGCCCTGTTTTTAGGAATGGTGGCGGTATCCATCTTCGTGCCGATCTCCATGATGACTCGGGCTGAGCGCTTCAAGGTCTCCTCCATCGTCACCTTCGTGGTGGCGGCCGCGCTTATTTTCTTCGTCACGGGATTTACCTCGGAACCGGTGGACAATCCCTCGCTCATCGTGGTCTTCTTGGCCGCCATGGTAGCGGTCTGCGCGCTCGTGCTCCCCGGTGTCTCGGGCTCGCTGATTCTACTGACGATGGGCCTTTACCAGCCGGTCATCGGCGCCGTTTCCGACCGCGAGCTGGGCACCATTGCCGTATTCGCCTTGGGTGCCCTGTGCGGCCTCGCGGCGTTTGTAAAACTGCTGAACTACCTATTGGATAATCACCGCTCGCTGACGCTGGCAGCCATGGCCGGCTTCATGTTCGGCTCCCTGCGCGCTTTGTGGCCGTGGGGCGCGGACCAGGACGCGTCGAGCGGGGCAATCATCGCGATAATGGTGCTCGGCGGCATCATCGTATCCGTATTCATCCTCATCGACGCGCGCAAGGCCAAGGCCTACAACGAGCCAGAAAAGCAAAGTTAGAACACCCCAATGAAAAGAAAAGTCGCCACCACAGCCGTGGTACTAAGTTGCACCGTCCTAGCGACGGGATGCGTCACCAACAAGGAATCCTCCATGCCTGAGGGTTGGCAAGCACCTGACATCGAGATGGTTCCGGAAATCGCGGCGATGTACCACGACAACGATGGCGTGCTCACGGCGGGCCCCAACCCGCCGTTTGCGCCCTTCGAGTTCAAGGACTCCGATGGCGCGCTCGTCGGCGTTGAGATGGACATCACCAACGCTATTGCCGACGTCCTGGGGCTCGAGTTCCAGCCCGTCGAACAGGATTTCTCGCTCATCCTGCCCGCGGTGCAATCCGGACAAATCGATATCGGTGCCTCCGGATTTACCGATAACGAGGAACGCCGCAAAAACTTCGACTTCGTCGACCACCTCTACGCCGGCATCCAATGGGCCGAGCGCACCGAGGGCATTAAAGACGTAGACCCGCAAAACCCGTGTGGGCTTACCGTCGCGGTCCAGCGCACCACGGTCTCAGAAACCGACGACCTTAATCCGAAACGCGATGCCTGCGGCGGTGACCTGCGCATCCTGGCCTATGACACCAGCGACAACGCGGCGCTTGCCGTGTTGATGGGCCGCGCGGACGCAATGTCCGCCGACTCGCCTGTCTCCTCCTGGGCAGTCAACCGCTCTGAGGGCAAAATGCGCATGGTCGGCGACATGTTTGACGCCGCACCGTATGGGTTGGCGGTGCCGAAAGACTCCGAGCTCGGTCCTGCTGCCGCTGCGGCACTGGACTACCTCATCGAAACAGGCGAATACGAAAAGATTTTGAGCCGCTGGGGCATCTCTGAGGGCCTCGTGGACCAGGCAATGATTAACGAAAGGCCAGTCAATGACTAAGACAACTCCGGCCGCGCAGCCGCAAGAAATTCAGGCTCGTCCCCTGCGTCACCCATGGCGCTGGGTCTTTGCCACTATCCTCGTCCTCCTCGGCCTCTGGTTTGTCATCGCCTCCGCGCGCAACGAGGCATTTGGCTGGGATACCTACTTCCAGTACCTCTTTGACAAGCGCATCGGGGCCGCGTCCCTGCATACCCTGGCCATTACCATCCTCGCGATGCTCATCGGCGTCGTCGGTGGCGCAGTGCTCGCGGTGATGCGCATGTCCCCCAACCCGGTTTTGCGCGGCGTCGCCTGGCTATTTTTGTGGATCTTCCGCGGCACCCCGGTCTACGTACAGCTGGTGTTCTGGGGCCTTTTATCCGCGCTCTATCAATCCATCAACCTCGGATTCACCGAGATTTCGCTCTCGGGAGTGTTGACCAACGCCTTCCTGCTGTCCGTGCTGGGGCTTGGCCTGAACGAGGCGGCCTACATGGCAGAAATCGTTCGCTCCGGCATTTCTGCAGTGCCGGAAGGCCAGAAAGAAGCCTCCAAGGCTCTGGGCATGGGCTGGTGGATGACCATGCGCCGCACTGTGCTTCCGCAGGCGATGCGCATTATCATCCCGCCGACGGGCAACGAGTTCATCTCCTTGCTCAAGACCTCCTCGCTCGTGGTTGCGGTGCCCTATACCTACGAGATTTTCGGCCGCGCCACCGATATCTCCGCTGCTCTCTTCGAACCCATCCCGCTGCTTATGGTCGCGGCCACGTGGTACCTGGTGATCACCTCCTTGCTTATGGTGGCCCAGTACTTCTTGGAGCGCCGCTTCGAACGCGGTGCCACGCGTGAGCTCACCGGGCGTCAGCTAGCAGCGCTTGCCGACGCCGAGGGCACCATCCCCCGTAACGTTTCCGTCATCCCGGAGGTAAATAACTAATGGCTACGCCAATGATTTCCGCACAAAACGTGCACAAGTCCTTCGGCAGTTTGGACGTGTTGAAAGGCGTCACTCTCGACGTCATGCCGGGCGAGGTCGCCTGCCTGCTGGGGCCTTCGGGCTCGGGCAAGTCTACGTTTTTGCGCTGCTGCAATCACCTAGAAAAGGTCACGGCGGGCCGACTATACGTCGACGGGGACCTGATCGGTTACCGCGAGCGCGACGGAGTGCTCTACGAGATTACGGAAAAGCAGGCGGCCGCCCAGCGCACCGATATCGGCATGGTCTTCCAGCAATTTAACCTTTTCGCCCACCGGACGGTGCTCGAAAACATCATTGAGGCGCCGGTGAACGTGAAAAAGCAGCCGGTGGAAAAGGCCAAGAAACGCGCGATGGAGCTGCTCGAGCAGGTAGGCCTTGCGCACAAGGCGGATGCCTATCCGGTGCAGCTTTCGGGCGGCCAGCAACAGCGCGTGGCCATCGCGCGGGCGGTGGCGATGGAGCCGAAGCTGATGCTTTTCGACGAGCCGACCTCTGCACTCGATCCCGAACTCGTCGGCGAGGTATTGCGCGTGATGAAGGTTCTCGCCGCGGGTGGAATGACCATGCTGGTGGTCACCCACGAGATGGGATTTGCCCGAGAAGTCGCCGACAAGATTTTCTTCATGGATGGCGGCCAAGTCATCGAATCTGGCACTCCGCAGCAGGTCATCGACGATCCGCAGCACCCGCGAACCAAGGAATTCCTCTCCTCGCTGCTATAGCGAGCTTACGATGAGTTATCCACAGATTTAGCCCGAAAAAGAAATTGGGGCTAGCAATCGGTTGACTAACGCTCCTAGCGTTTAAGGCATGACTCTTCAGGCATACCTTGATGCACTGCGCCCCGGCATGGAAATCATCGCCGGGGCCCAAGGCATGTCTGCCGCCCAACTAGAAGCCCTCGGCGCCCCAGATACCGAGGCCCGCATGCTCGCCCGCCTGGCGCATACCTACTTCGGCCCCACCAAATTTAGCGCCAAACAGCGAACGGCCCGCGAGTCCACGCACAGTCTGCCGGTGCTAAAAATCATCGAACGCTACGCCGCCAAGGCGGCCAACCAGGCCGAAGCGTGGCGGCTGCGCGAGAAGCTCTGCGCGCTGCAGGCGCCCGCCAGCGACATCGAAAAGCAGGCGCGCCGGCTGACCCGCAGGCCAGCACGGGGGCCGCGTGCTGGGGCACGGTTGTATCGACGTCGCAAAGCGTGGACGCTCGCCATTACCGGTCCCAGCGACATGATCGCGGACTTGTGGGCACGCTTGGATAAGACCAAGCCTGTGGAGCAACTGACCGGCCTTCTGTACGGCGGCGTGAAGGCTGCACAGCGCCCGACGCCGCGCACCAACGTCATCGTGCGCCTGCCGGAGTTTATCGACGTCCTGCACGGCACGGGCGACGAGATCACCCTGCGGCTGACCAACGGCGCCACCATGACTGGAAAAGATTACCTGGAGCGCGTGCTTGCCGACGCCGGCCTCGGCGAGCTGTTTACGCTCATCCATCCGGTGGAAGGCCCGGTGAACCTATACCGCGCACAGAGGCACGCCAGCTCGAAGCAGCGACTTATGGCGGCCGCGGAAAATCCGACGTGTCCGTGGCCGGAATGCAACATCGGCGCCGATGAAGCCCAGGTCCACCACATGCACCCCTGGCGCTTAGGCGGCGAGACCAACATGGCGAATCTGACCACCTGCTGTGGCTACCACAACGGGGTCAACCAAGACGACCCGAACGCCCCACCAGGCCGCGGGAGGCTAGACCGCATCGATGGTGTGGTCACTTGGCACCGCGGGCGATGCTAAAACGCGCAAAAGCGCTGCTCCTTAAGGGGAACAGCGCTTGTTGGCGTGCCTAAATTTCCTCTGACATGGGGTTGTCTGCGGACTGGGCTTGGATGACGTCGTCAAGCACAGCGTGAATATACGGCGGTGCCTGATGATTGGAGTACTCGGAAGCTAGCTCCACGCCCTCCACGAGTGCGGTTGCGTTCGGGACATCCTCGTTGAAAAGAATCTCCCACACGGCCACGCGCATAATTGCGCGGTCGACGGCGGGGATACGGTGCAGCTCCCACTCAGAAGAAAGGTAACGCTCGATGGTCTCGTCGATGGCGTCGAGCTCTTCGGCCGCGCCCTTGACGATGACCTGGGTGTACTCGGCGACCGGGGCGACGCCGTTGGCATCCTCGCGGGCCAGCTGGACGCGGTCCTCGATGATGCTTACGGGATCAACGTCGCGGTTTTCTGCCTCGTACAGAATGTCCGCGGCGCGGCGGCGCGCGCGGTAGCGCGCCGTGTGGCGCTTGTAGTTGATGTCTTTTTGCTCAGACACGTTGCGCCCTAGTTGTTGACGCGGGAGAGGTACTCGCCGGTGCGGGTATCGATCTTGAGGACGTTGCCGATCTCGATAAACAGCGGTACCTGGATCTCGGCGCCGGTCTCGAGGGTAGCTGGCTTGGTGCCGCCGTTGGAGCGGTCGCCCTGCAGGCCTGGCTCGGTGTGCTCGACCTTCAGGTCAACGGAGATCGGCAGCTCGCCGAAGAGAGCCTCGCCGTCGTGGAAGGAGACCTGCACCCGCATGTTCTCCTGCAGGAACTTGCCGGCCTCACCGAACTTGTCGAAAGGCAGCTCGAACTGCTCGAAGGTCTTATCGTCCATGACAACGAAGTTCTGGCCATCGTTGTACAGGTAGGTCATATCGCGACGATCTACCGTTGCGGTCTCCACCTTGACGCCAGCGTTGAAGGTCTTATCGGTGACCTTGCCGGAGACGACGTCCTTGAGCTTGGTACGCACGAATGCAGGGCCCTTGCCCGGCTTAACGTGCTGGAACTCGACGATCTGCTGCAGCTTGTTGTCAATCTTGAGAACGAGTCCGTTCTTGAAATCGGTGGTATCAGCCATGGATCAAACTCCCAGTAAAAATAGTGGTGAAAACAGTGTTCCAGCATACCTTATGCAGGTTTGCCAGCATAACAGGGCCAAATTATAGAACCTGCAAGTCCTTCGGGAATGAAGTGATGATCTTCGGCACGCCGGAGGTGATGATAAGCGTATCCTCAATGCGCACTCCGCACTTGCCCGGTACGTAGATACCCGGCTCGATGGTAAGGGTCATGCCCTCGGCAAGTTCGCCCTTACCCGTTTGCGCAGCAGCCGGGCCCTCGTGCACGTCAAGGCCGATGCCGTGGCCGGTGGAGTGCACGAAGTACTCGCCGTAGCCGGCCTCGGTGATGATGTCGCGGCAGGCGGCGTCGACGTCGACAAGCTTGGCCCCTGGCACCGCCGCCTTGACGCCAGCCTCTTGGGCGCGCAGGACGATATCGTATATCTCGCGGGAGAGCTCGTTCGGCTCCCCGACCGCGAAGGTACGGGTGCAATCGGAGTTAAAGCCACGCAGGTGCGCGCCGAAGTCGATGGTTACGAGGTCGCCGGAGACCAGTACGCGATCGTCGGCGCCGTGGTGCGGCTTTGCGGAATTCGGGCCGGAGGCGACGATGGTATCAAAGCTCACGCGCTCAGAACCCAGCTTGCGCATGCGGTATTCCAGGTCTGCCGCGATCTGGCGCTCAGTGCGCCCCACTGCTACCTCGCTGGCAGCAACCAAGCCCTCCAGCGCTTCGTTGGCCAGCGCCGCGATGTGTTCGAGGCGCTCCAGCTCCTGTGGGTCCTTCACCAGGCGAATGTCTTCGATGACTCCGCTCATCGGAACCAGCTCCACTCCCTCAGGAGCTGCCTCTTCCAAGGCCTTGAACTCAGATACGGAGACATAATCGGCCTCAAAGGCCACGCGCAGTGGTCCCTCGAGGCGCCTGAGCAACGCCGGACCCACCGGGCGGCCCAAGACTGCTTCGAGGTCTGGGACTTCTTCTGCAATCTGGGTGGTATAGCGGCCATCGGTTGCCATCAGCGCCGAGAGGTCCTTGCGCAGCAGCAGGCCACCGTTGGAGCCGGAGAAGCCGGAAAGGTAGCGCACATGCACCAGGTGGGTTACCAAGACGGCGTCGATGCGCATGCCGGCTACCTCTGCAGCGAGCTTGCGGCGGCGGTCACTAAAGCGGGTATCAGCGAGTGTCATGTGTTAATCCTTTTCTTCTTGACGGTCAACCCATGATAACGCCCACCACCCGCGGGTTTGGGGCTAATCGCTGAGAAAATAACCGAGTGCGGCCTCGTAGCCGTAGATACCCAATCCGGCGATAACCCCGCGCGCGATCGGGCTTAAATAAGAATGTTGGCGGAACGGCTCGCGCGCGTGCACGTTGGAGATATGCACCTCGACGAAGCCGGCGCCGTCGGCAACCTCAGCAAGGGCGTCGCGCAGCGCGACTGAAGTATGCGTAAAGCCGCCAGGGTTGATGATGACGGGCCAGCCGGCGTCGGCAGCCTCGTGGACCTTATCGATGAGCTCGCCTTCGTGATTGGACTGGTAGAACTCCAGCTCTGCCTCACCTGCGGCCGCACGCATGCGCTTTTCGACGTCCGCGAGGCTCGTCGTTCCATACACTTCCGGCTGCCGCTTGCCCAGGCGGTTTAGGTTGGGGCCGTTGAGAACCAAAATCTTCATGTCTGCTCCGAACTAGTGGGAAATGGCTGCATAAGCCGCGCGCAATTCGGCCTCGGTGGCATCTTCGATGCGGGTGGTCTCGCCGATGCCGGTGAGGGCTACGAAACGAATAGCACCCCCGCGGTTTTTCTTATCCCTCGTCATGGCCTGGTAAAGCTCGTCGAAGTGGCCTGCTTCGTAGGTCGTGGGCAGGCCGAGCGAGCGCAGGATCTGGGTGTGGGTGTCCAAAACGGCGGCGTCGATAAGCCCGCGGGCGTGGGCTAGGTTGGCGACGAACATCATGCCCACGGCCACGGCGCGGCCGTGACGCCAGGTGTAGTCCTCGCGCAACTCGATGGCGTGGCCGAACGTGTGTCCATAGTTGAGGGTCTCGCGCAGGCCGGCCTCTTTGAGGTCCTCGCCCACCACGCGGGCCTTGACCGCGATGGAGCGCTCGATAAGCTCGGGCAGACCGCTAAGCGGGTCGAGGCAAGCGGCGGGATCTGCGAGGTAACGCGAGATGATGACTGGATCGTGGATGAAACCGGTCTTGACGATCTCCGCCGACCCGGCGACGATTTCATCCTCTGGCAGGGTGTGCAGGCGGTCCGAGTCTACGAAGACGGAATCGGGCTCGTGGAATGCCCCGACCAAGTTCTTGCCGGCAGCGGTGTTAATGCCTGTTTTGCCGCCGACGGCGGCGTCTACCATCGCCAGCAACGTGGTGGGCACCTGGATGACCTTGATGCCGCGCATCCACGTCGCGGCAAGGAACCCCGCGAGATCGGTGGCCGCTCCCCCTCCGAGTCCTACGATGGCGTCGCGGCGACTGAAGTTTGCCTCGCCAAGGCTGTCCCACAGACCACCCACGACGTCGAGGCGCTTGGCGGCCTCGGCATCGGGAATGGGCAGCAGGGTAACCACGACGTTGCGCGCGGCAGCCTCCGCGGCAAGCTGACGAGCGACGGCCGCGACGGCAGGCTGGAACACGATCCCCACTTGGCCCGCGCCGGTTGTGCTGAGCCGGTTTGCGATGGCTTCGGTCAAACCCGCGCCGACGGTGACCTCATAAGGGCTAGGGCCTGAAACTGGAATCGTGGTCATAAAAACTCGTTTCTTAAAGCGTGTCGATAAAGCCCAAGATGGCGCCGACTACCTGCTGTGGGCTGCGCTTATCGGTGCGGACCTTCAAGTTGGCGACCTGCTCGTAGTACGGCCTGCGCAACTCCAGCAGCTCAGCGTAGTGCGCCAGGGGGTCGGCGGCGGCGAGGACGGGGCGGTTGGCGTCGCCAAGCGTGCGGGTTACCCCTTCCTCCGGGGAAACGTCAAGGAAAATGACGGTGTGGCGGTCCAGGAGGTCGCGGGTGCCTTCATCGAGCACGGCCCCGCCGCCCAGGCTGACGACGCCGCGCGAACACAGCGCTTGCTTTACCACTTCCGCCTCCAGCTCGCGGAAGGCCGACTCACCCAGCGAGGAAAAGACCTCTCCACAGGCCGCGCCCTCGCGCTGTTCAATCATCTGGTCGGAGTCGACGAGTTCGCAGTTGAGGGAATGAGCTAAACGGCGCCCGATGGAAGACTTACCCGCCCCAGGTGGCCCAATGAGAACAACGCGGGGACGCGGGCTACCAGTCACGGAAACCGGTGTGGTCATTACTTACTCCTGTTCAAAAGCAAGACGCTGGGAAACATACTCATTGTAGGCGGCGATATTGCGCTTGGTCTCCATGACGCTATCGCCGCCAAACTTTTCTAGCACCGCGCGCGCGAGAACGAGGGCGACCATGGCTTCGGCGACCACGCCCGCGGCGGGCACCGCGCACACATCGGAACGCTGGTGGATGCCGGTGGCCGCCTTGCCGGTTGCCATATCCACGGTGCGTAGGGCGCGCGGGACGGTGGAGATCGGCTTCATGGCAGCGCGCAGACGCAGGGTCTCGCCGTTGGTCATGCCGCCTTCGAGACCGCCGGCGCGGTTGCTCAGGCGAGTAACGCCCGCGCCTTCCCGCACCATTTCGTCGTGGGCCTCGGAGCCGCGGCGGCGGGCCTCCTCGAAGCCGTCGCCTACTTCTACGCCCTTGATGGCCTGAATGCCCATGAGCGCAGCGGCGAGCTGGGCATCGAGGCGGTCCTCGCCGGAGATGTGCGAGCCCAGGCCAATGGGCAGGCCTTCGACAACGACCTCGACAATGCCGCCTAAGGTATCTCCCTGCTTTTTGGCGGCCTCAATTTCCGAAATCATCGACGCTTGCGCATCCTCGCTGAAGGCGCGCACGGGTGAAGCATCGATGGCGTCGAGATCCGCGTGCGTCGGTGTGGGGCCCGCATAAGGCTCCGAGGCTCCGATGGAGAGGACGTGGGAGATAACCTCCACGCCGAGGGTCTCGCGCAGAAAGTTACGCGCGATGGTGGCGGCGGCCACGCGCGCGGCGGTCTCACGAGCTGAGGATCGCTCCAGGATCGGACGCGCCTCGTCGTGGCCGTATTTGACCATACCTGCAAAATCCGCGTGGCCCGGCCGCGGGCGGGTCAGCGGGGCGCCACGGCCGGACGCCATGGCCTTGGCGGTCTCCTCGTCGGACATGTCCAGCGCGTGTGGTGACATGATGGTGGTCCACTTTGGCCACTCGGTGTTACCGATCATGATCGCAATCGGGCTGCCCAGAGTCTTACCGTGGCGGATGCCAGAAAGGAGAGTTAATTCGTCGGCTTCGAACTTCATGCGGGCGCCCCGGCCGTAGCCTAAGCGGCGGCGTGAGAGCTGGGCAGCGATGTCATCCTGTGATACTGGTACCCCGGCGGGCATGTGCTCAAGCATGGCGATGAGCGCCTGGCCGTGGGATTCACCTGCGGTAGTCCAACGAAGCATGCGGGTTATTATCGCACGCCCCGCACACGCGGGCTAGCACTAGGGTCGAACTTAGAGCGCAATCACACAGGCCGCCGCAGCCAGCAGCATTCCGGGCCCGTGCGGGGGTGCGGCATCGCGGCGGGCAAGGCCCCATAACGCAGTGCTTAGCGACGCCCCCATCATCGCCAGCAACTGCCCCATCACCCCTGCTTCGTGGACGGTCCACATGCCCAGCGGGAAGGCAAGTTTAATGTCGCCGCCACCGACGCCGCCGCGCCAGAGCGCAAGGGCGAGATAGAGGCCGGGCCAGATGAGTCCTGCGGGCGAAAAGATGCACAGTGCGATAAGGCAGGCGGGCAGGGTAAGCCAATTGGGCAGGCGTTTATAGCGGATGTCGTATATACACAGCATGACTATCCACGCGGCGATGCAGGCGTGGATATAAAAATTTCCCCCCATGGGGCCACAGCCTAGCTCAAGGCTGCATCGAGGGCAGCGCGCATGGCGGCTTGTGGCGCGGGATAGCCGGTAAATTGCTCAAACTGGCTGTAGGCCTGGTTGGCGAGCATGACGTGGCCGCCCACCGTGGCGTAGCCGTTGGCGGCCGCATGCGAGACGAGCGGGGTGGGCCAGGGATCGTAGATGACGTCGAGGACTGGCGCGTGGGCTAGGTCAAAGAGGTGACCGTCGAGGGCCGCGGAGGGAACAGTGGAGACGATGAGCTCTGCCGCGCGCGCGAGGGCGGCGAGGTCATCGTCGAAGGTGGCGCGATAAAGCTTGAGGCCGAGGGCGTCGGCAAGCGGGGCGAGCTCGGCGAGCCGGTCAGAGCGGTTCAGCACGGTGACGTCGGTAATACCGCGCTGCGCCAGGGCCCAAAGCGCGGGGCGGGCGGTGCCGCCGGAGCCAATGAGAAGCGCGTGACGAGCGGTCTTTTCTCCCATTAGGGCCGCCAACGCACCGGCGACGCCCTCGGTGTCAGTGTTGTCGGCGCGCCAACCGCTCTCGGCGCGCACCAGGGTATTGGCAGAGCCAATGAGTTCGGCACGTGCAGTGCGCTCCGTGGCGCAAGAAAGGGCGGCGAACTTGCCCGGCATGGTCACCGAGAAACCGCGGAAATCAGCAGGCGCCTCCTCGAGAAAGCGCGGCAGCGACGCCGCCGTGACCTCAAAGCGGGTGTAGTCCCAATCCTCTAACCCCAGGGCTGCATAACCGGCGTTATGCAGCACCGGGGACAAGGAATGGTCGATGGGTTGACCTAAAACCGCCGCGCGTGGCATTACTCGGCTGGCTTTGCTTCAGGATCCTCGCCACCCTGCACGCCGCCGCGCTGGGACTCGAGAATGCCGGATTTGATGGCCTTGTCAACGTTGGCCAGGTGCTCGTCATAGTTATCGGTGAACACGGTGGTGCCGTCGGCGTCGATTGTGGCGAAGAACAGCCAGTTGCCCTCCTCCGGGTGCTCCATGGCGTCGATTGCCTCAACGGAAGGAGAAGCAATCGGGGTATCCGGCAGGCCCTCCTTGGCGTAAGTATTCCACGGGGTTACCTCGGCACGAGCTTCGTCGGAAGTCGCCAGCTCCACGTCCGGCAGGCCGTAGTTAACGGTGGAATCCAGCTCCAAGCGCATCGGCTCTTCCAAGCGGTTCAGGATGACGCGGGCCACTTTGCCGAACTCGCCGGCCGGGGACTCGCGCTCGACCAAGGAAGCTGCAACCAGCAGCTCGTATGGGGTCTTGCCCATAGCCTGCGCGCGGTCGACGATGCCGGTCTCGTTGTAGCGCTCGGTGGAACGAGTAATCAAGTCCTTCAAGATGGCCTGCGCGTCCATGTTCGGATCGACCACATACTGGCCCGGAGCAATAAGACCCTCAAGGCGCTTCGGGTCCTCGCCACGGGAGCGAATCTTCTCCAGCGCCCACTCTGGCGCGCCAAGCTCGGCCGGATCGACGGTCGCCGCGACCTTCTCCAGTTCTTCCTTGGTCACGGAGCCACCCTCTTGCTCAGAGACTTGCGCGATCAGCGAGTAGACGCCGTAGCGAACATCGCCGCCGACAACCTTGACGTCGGAAAGCGTGGCTCCGCCCTGCACGTCCAAAGGATCGACCTTGTTTTTGTCATCGAGCAGCGCAGAAACCGCCGCCTTTGCGTTCATCTCCTCCTGCAGGCGGTAGAAGCCCGGTTGAATGCTGCCGGCGCGAGGGTTGGAGTTGGCCGCCGAGGAGAAAGCATCCGCGGTCTTGACCACGTTCTTTTCAACGAGCGACGGGCCGAGCTCGCTCATCGACGAGCCTTCTGGGACCTCGACCAGCTGCACGGTGCCGTTGCCGGTTCCCTCATAGTCCATGCTGCTGCCTCCTCCAAGCAAGCGGAAGCCGATGTATCCCAGGGCGCCGATAATAAGCACCACGGAGGCCACCACCACGGCAAGGCCGCGCTGGCGGCGCTTAACGTGCTTCGGCTCCATGGAGCGCCCGATTCGTTCTTGGTTTCGGCTCACGTAACTAGTCTCCTGCTGTTGAAGGCTCGTGGGTGGTTGCATCTGCTTGAAGCGCGTTGTTACGTGCGTCCAACCAGGATTGCAAGATTTCTACTGCGGCTGCTTGGTCGATGACTTTGCGGCCCTTTTTCTCGGATACCCCTGACGCCCGCAGCGCTGTCGTGGCGGCGACTGTGGTCAGCCGCTCGTCAGCCATGCGGACAGGTGGTTGCCCTATCGTTACATCTTTTCCCAGCCTGCGGCGGATGCGAAACGCGATTTCCTTGGCGTGTTTGACACTTTTCGAGCCGTTGCCCTGCAGATCGCGGGGCAGGCCTACTACTACCTCTACCGCTTGGTACTCGTGAATGAGCTCCAAAATGCGGTCGATATCGCCTTTATCGCGGTCTTTGAAACCGGTTTCGCGAGCGACGGTCTCGACAGGAAGCGCCAGCTTGGCGTTGTTGTCAGAGACCGCGACACCGATGCGTACGGTGCCTACATCTAGCGCTAGTCGACGCCCATTTCCCGGGTCGTCCACCCCGGGAGTATCGGGTTGTACGGCCATGCTCTATGAATGTCCCTTCGCGGTTGGTTGCGACGCAAAAGTCGCAAAACGGTAACGATGACATGTAGATTCTAGTCATATTATTTGCGGCTATGGTGCGCAGGGGGCATAAGTTTTAGGTTATTGGCTGTTTAAAGGCCTAATACCTACCCCTATCGCGCAAAAATCCCCGCACCTTTTGGTCTAAAGATGCGGGGAGTTAAGCGGTTAAAAAATTTAAGCCTTTTCGAGTTCGTCTCGCAGGGCGTTGAACGCGGCCGGAAGGCCTTCGGCGTTAGCGCCGGAGCCTTGCGCCATGTCTGGCTTACCGCCACCCTTGCCGTCGATGTAGCCGGCGAACAGCTTGACCAAGTCGCCAGCCTTGATGCCGCGCTCGATGGCGGCTTTGGTGACGCCGGCGATAAACGGCAGCTTGCCGCCCTCATTCTCGGAGGCGAGGACAACCACGCCCGGCTTGTCGCCGAGGCGGTTCTTCAGGTCGGTGGCTACGGTGCGCAGGTCGCCGCCGCTGACGTTGTTCGGCAGACGGGTTGCCACGAGGCTAAAGCCGTTGACCTCGACGGCGGAGTTGACCATCTCAGCGGTCTGGGACATCAGCTGGGCCTTGTGCAGGTCCTCGATCTGCTTCTCAGCAGCCTTGAGGCGCTCGGTCAGCTGCGCGATGCGCTCTGGAAGGTCCTCGGACTGAATCTTCAGCTCGCGGGAAACGCCCTCCACAAGTGCGGTTTCCTTTGAGTAGTAGCGGAACGCATCCAGGCCAGAGTAGGCCTCGATGCGGCGCGCACCGGAGCCCACGGAGGACTCGCCCAGCACGGAAACCGGGCCGATCTCCGCCGTGTTGGTGACGTGGGTGCCGCCGCACAGCTCGATCGAGAACGGGCCGCCCATCTCGACGACGCGGACCTCAGAGCCGTAGTTCTCACCGAACAGCGCCATGGCGCCCATCTGCTTCGCCTTCTCCAGCGAGGTCTCGATGGTGTTGACGGCAAAGTGGGCGTCGACAGCCTGATTGGTGATGAGAGCGATCTCCTCCAGCTGGGCCGGGGTCAGCTGCTCGGTGTAGTTGAAGTCGAAACGCAGGTAGCCCGGGCGGTTCAAGGAACCTGCCTGAACTGCGGTTGGGCCCAGCACCTTGCGCAGCGCCGCGTGGATGAGGTGGGTGGCCGAGTGCGCCTGGACTGCGCCGTGACGCCACTTCTTATCGACCTCAGCGGTCACGGAAGCACCCAGGTCGATGCCGCCGGCAGTGACGGTGGCCTTATGGACCCACAGCTTCTTGCCGATCTTTTGGACGTCGCCCACCTCAAGCAGGCTCTCGCCCGCGTACAGGCGGCCGCGGTCCGCGGTCTGTCCACCGGCCTCAGCGTACAGCGGCGACTGGTCGAGGATGACCTCCACCTGCTCGCCCTCGTGGACCTCGTTGACCTTCTCTCCATCGCGAACCAGACCGATGATCTTGGCGTCGGAAGTAAGCGTCTCGTAACCGGTGAAGACGGTCGGGTTGTTATCGACCCACTCACGATAGAGAGAAAGGTCGGCGTGGCCGTGCTTCTTGGCCTGGTTATCGGCCTTCGCGCGGCGGCGCTGCTCTCCCATCGCGTCGTTGAAGCCATCCATGTCGACCTCAAGGCCGGCCTCCTGGGCCATCTCTAGGGTGAGGTCAATTGGGAAGCCATAGGTATCGTGCAGCTCGAAAGCCTTCTCGCCGGAGAGCACTTTGGAGGTTGCAGCACGCGAGGTGGACTTGAGCTCTGCAACGGCTTCGTCGAAAAGCTTAGTGCCCGACTCCAAGGTCTTGAGGAAGGCCTTTTCCTCCGCGATGGCAACGCGCAGGATGCGCTCGCGGTGCTCCGCAATTTCCGGGTAGGACGGAGTCATGGTGTCCATGATGGTGTTCATGAAGCGCTCCATGCTCGGCGCGGTAGCCCCCAGCAGGCGTGCGGAACGGATGATGCGACGCAGCAGGCGGCGCAGGATGTAGCCGCGGCCTTCGTTGCCCGGGGTAACGCCGTCCAAGATGAGCATCATGCCGGTACGGGAGTGGTCCGCGATGACGCGGAAGCGGATGTTGTCCTGATCGCTTGCGCCCTCGCCGTACTTGGAACCAGAAAGCTCCTCCGCGGCGTCGATAACCGGGCGCAAAAGGTCGGTTTCGTAGACGTTGTCTACGCCCTGCAGGATGCAGGCTACGCGCTCGATGCCCATGCCGGTATCGATGTTCTTCTTCGGCAGCGGGCCCAGGATTTCGAAGTTGCCCTTGCCGATGCCCTCACCGCGCTCGTTCTGCATGAAGACCAGGTTCCAGATCTCCATGTAACGGTTGTCGTCGGCCACTGGGCCGCCCTCGGCACCGTATTCCGGGCCGCGGTCGTAGTAAATCTCGGAGCACGGGCCGCACGGGCCAGGAATGCCCATGGACCAGTAGTTATCCTCCATGCCCAGGCGCTGGATGCGCTCCTTCGGCACGCCTACTTCGTTGTGCCAGATATCGGCAGCCTCATCGTCGTCCAAGTAAACGGTAACCCACAGACGCTCCGGATCGAGGCCGAAACCGCCGTCCTCCACGGAGCCGGTAAGAAGGCCCCAGGCGTTTTTGATTGCGCCTTCCTTGAAGTACTGGCCGAAGGAGAAGTTACCGGCCATCTGGAAGAAGGTGTTGTGGCGGGTGGTAATACCTACCTCTTCGATGTCCAGGGTGCGCACGCACTTCTGGATGGAGGTTGCCAGGCCGTTGGGAAACGGCGGGTTCTGCTGGCCGAGGAAGTACGGCTTGAACGGAACCATGCCGGCGTTGACGAAGAGCAGGTTCGGGTCGTCCAAAATGAGCGACGCGCTGGGAACCGCCTCGTGTCCGGTATTCACGAAGTGCTGGGTAAAGCGTTCCCGGATCTCATGAGTCTTCACGAGCTAAAAGTCCTTCACTGTTTAAGCGGTACGTAACAGCGCTCAACTTTACCCGTATCGCTTCCTAGCACGGGTATCGGGGGAGAAAACTTTAGCGCCGCTTGCCGCGGATGATGTTGCGCAGCCGCCCCAGGTAGTCATGGATGCGCTTCTCGGCACCATGTTCGGTGGGTTCGTAGTACAGCGCGCCTTCCAATTCATCCGGGAGGTACTGCTGCTTAACGACGCCGCGCGGGTCATCATGCGGGTAAACATACCCCACGGCATTGCCGAGCTTTTTCGCTCCTTCGTAGTGGCCGTCGCGCAGGTGGGCCGGGACGTGACCGATCCGCCCAGCTTGCACGTCGGCTTGCGCGGCGCCGATTGCTTGGATCACTGCGTTCGACTTCGGTGCGGTGGCCAGGTGGATGGTGGCTTGGGCCAGCGGAATTCGCGCTTCCGGCATGCCGATCAATTGCGCGGCCTCGGCTGCTGCCACGGCGGTTTGCAGCGCGGAAGGGTCGGCCATGCCGATGTCTTCGGAGGCATGCACGATAAGACGGCGTGCGATAAAGCGCGGGTCCTCGCCTGCCTCAATCATGCGCGCCAGGTAGTGCAGCGCGGCATCGACATCCGAGCCACGGATCGACTTAATGAACGCAGAGACGACATCGTAGTGCTGGTCGCCGTCGCGGTCATAGCGCACGACGGCGCGGTTGACGTTGTCACGGATGACTTGGGCGGTCAATTCCCCACCGTCGGCCACGGCCTCGGCTGCGGCTTCCAGGTAGGTCAGCGTGCGACGGGCGTCGCCGCCGGCGAGCAGCACGAGTTGGTCGAGTACTTCGTTGTTTGCGCTAATGCGCCCGCCCAGGCCACGATCGCTGGTGAGGGCGCGTTCGGCGAGTGCTTTCAGGGAGGCGTCGTCTAGCGGCTGCAACTGCAGCAACAACGAGCGCGAGAGCAACGGCGCCACCACGGAAAAGGAGGGGTTTTCCGTGGTCGCGGCGACGAGCAACACGGTGCGATTTTCCACTGCCGCGAGCAACGCGTCCTGCTGGGTCTTGGAAAAGCGATGCACCTCGTCGATAAAAAGCACGGTGCGGCGGCCATGGATGAGTTCTTGGCGCGCCCGGGTGATGACCTCGCGCACCTGCTTGACTCCCGAATCCAAGGCGGATAGGCCCACGAAGTTTTGGCCAATCGACTTTGCGATCAGCGAGGCGATGGTGGTCTTGCCAGTACCGGGAGGGCCATACAAGATGACAGAAGCCTCGCCGGAGCCTTCGATCAGCCGGCGCAGGGGCTTCCCTTCTTCAAGTAGGTGGCCTTGACCTACAACCTCATCGAGGCTCTGTGGGCGCATCCGGGCCGCCAATGGCGAGCCGGAATGGGTGGCAAAGATTTCTTGGCCAGGCAGCGGCGCGGATGCCTCTGCCCCGCCGGGTGCTGGGCCAAACAGAAAATCCTGGCTCATGGCCTAGCCTTCACGCAGACGGCTGGCTACGGTCTGGCCAAACTGCGCAACCGGTTCGCATGCGGCGGAATCGCACTTGGCGGAGTACCGCGCCAACGCCTCGAAGGTCTCGTACAAGTCGCGGCGGATGAGAATTTCCTCCTCGCTAAATGGACCCTGGTCTGCAGGACGCAGCAAGGAATGGCGTGCGTCGTGCTCGATGCCTGCGGAGCCTTCCGAAAGGGCCACAACGCCCTCGATACCGCCGGCGTACATCGTGGTCACGCTGGACAAAGCCCAGCCGATGAGCGAGGCGACGATGAGCTCGTGAAGCTCGCTATCGTCAGCGAGACGCGGCCACACCTGCACCACGCGGCGTTGCCAGGCGGAGATGAAAATCTCGGCCTCTTCATCCGAGATCGGACGCGCGAAAAGGAACTGCGGGAAGCCGGCGATGACACAGGCGACGTCGAAGCCGACGTTGCGATAACCCGCCCACTCATAATCCAAAAAGGCTAGGTTTTGGGAAACGATGACGTTATCGGGTGACAAATCAAAAGGCGTAAATGCGCGCTCGCGACCGATGGACAGCGCGCTTGCCGCCTGTTGCGCAAGCTCCACAAAGTCTGCGGGCGCTGGCAGGCCAGCATCGGCCAGGATGTCTGCGCCAATCAAAATCGAGCGCTGCAGGGATTCATCGCGCAGCGACTGATGCTCGGCGTATTCCGGGTGCTGGCGCAGCATGCGGTTAAGCAGCGTCTCGTAGTCCTGCTCGCGGTCTGCGGTACCCGCATGCATCTGGCCCAAAGAACGTCCCAGAGAACGCAGGATCTCCTTGCGGTCCTCGTCCTGTGCCTGGATGAGAACGTCGGCCAAGGTGTCGCCCTCACCGACGTCGGAAAGCACCAAAATGCGACGATCCAGATCATGAGCAAAAAGCACCGGGCCCGGGCGCACGTCCTCGCTCAAAGCGGTGGTGAACTGGTAGGCCACGACCTCGCGGAGAAGCGCGGCGTCATCAATAGCATGCCCGGTAGAAGGGTTGTATTTGATGACCACGGAGCGGTGCGGCAAAAATGCCGTCGGAGTCATCCGCGCGCGCAAGACGGTGGCGTTGCCCGAACCGCCTAGATCAGTTACCTGCGTAAACTCGGCAACCCCGCCGTAACGGCGCGAAAGCAACTCGGCGGCCATCTCGACGACCTCGTCTTGGGTATAGGCCGTGTCAGTAACGCCCGTATTCTCCGTGGTCACTTCATCTTCCTTTACTTGATCGCTGAGCTCTATGTCAGCCGCGCTCGCAGCAAAAGCGGGGCACCGCCTCATGCGGTGTGGTGAAACACTTTCCCGCAGCTTCGGCCCTGCCCCGCTTTAAAAGCAAGCTTTAGCGCTTACTTCGCTGCAGCCTTTTCTTCTGACTTCTTTTCCGGCTTGAAGTCGACGCCAGTCTCCTTGCGCTGTGCGGCAGGGATCGGTGCCGGGGCGTCGGTTAGCGGATCGACGCCGCCGCCGGACTTCGGGAAAGCAATGACGTCGCGGATGGAGTCAAAGCCGCCGAGCAGGGACACGATGCGGTCCCAGCCGAATGCGATGCCGCCGTGTGGCGGTGCGCCGTACTGGAATGCGTCGAGCAGGAAGCCGAACTTCTCCTGTGCTTCTTCCTCGCCGATGCCCATGACGTCGAAGACACGCTTTTGCACATCCTGCTGGTGGATACGGATGGAACCGCCGCCGATCTCGTTGCCGTTGCAGACGATGTCATAAGCGTAAGCGGTTGCCTCGCCCGGGTTCTGGTCGAAGGTGTCGAGGTACTCCGGCTTCGGGGAGGTAAAGGCGTGGTGCACGGCCGTCCACTTGGAGTGGCCCAAGGCAACGTCACCGGATGCGGTGGCGTCGGCAGCTGGCTCGAACAGTGGTGCGTCGACGACCCAGGTAAAGGCCCAGTCGCCTTCCTTGATGAGGTCGAGCTTGCGCGCGATCTCGCCACGGGCTGCGCCGAGCAGAGCGCGGGAAGACTTGGTGTCGCCTGCGGCAAAGAAGATGGCGTCGCCAGGCTTTGCGCCCACGTGAGCGGCGATGCCCTCGCGCTCGGCGTCGGTGATGTTTTTGGCCACTGGGCCGCCCAGGGTGCCGTCCTCAGCAATGGTGATGTAGGCAAGGCCCTTAGCGCCGCGCTGCTTTGCCCACTCCTGCCAAGCGTCGAACTGGCGGCGCGGCTGGGATGCGCCGCCTTCCATGACGACGGCTCCGACGTACTCGTTCTGGAATACGCGGAAGGAGGTGTCCTTGAAGAACTCGGTGCACTCGACGATCTTGATGTCAAAGCGCAGGTCCGGCTTATCGGAGCCGTAGTACTTCATGGCATCGGCGTAGGTCATACGCGGGATCGGAGTGGTGATTTCGTAGCCGATGAGCTTCCACAGCTCGGAGACGATCTCCTCGGCCAGTGCGATGACGTCGTCCTGGTCCACGAAGGACATCTCGACGTCGAGCTGGGTGAACTCCGGCTGGCGGTCAGCGCGGAAATCCTCGTCGCGGTAGCAGCGCGCGATCTGGTAGTAGCGTTCCATACCGGCGACCATAAGCAGCTGCTTGAACAGCTGCGGCGACTGCGGCAGGGCGTACCAGGAGCCTGGCTTCAGGCGTGCTGGGACCAGGAAGTCACGGGCGCCTTCTGGGGTGGAGCGGGTCAGGGTTGGGGTCTCGATCTCGGTGAAATCGTGAGCGTCGAGCACCTTGCGGGCTGCACGATTTGCCGCAGAGCGCAGACGCAGCGCGTCACCCTGGGTCTTACGGCGCAGATCCAGGTAGCGGTACTTCAGGCGCGCTTCCTCGCCGACCTCTCCAGAGGTGGATGGGTCATCGATCTGGAAAGGCAGTGCTGCGGACTTGTTGAGGACCTCCAGCTCGGTGACGTTGACCTCGATCTCGCCGGAAGGCAGGTTCGGGTTCTCGGAGCCTTCTGGACGCGGCTCGACGACGCCGGTTACCTTCACGCAGTACTCAGAGCGCAGGTCGTGTGCGTGCTCTGCAACTTCGGATTCGCGGAAGACAACCTGGGCGATGCCGGATCGGTCACGCAGGTCAATGAAGATAACTCCACCGTGGTCGCGACGGCGGGAAACCCAACCGGTTAGAGTAACGGTCTCGCCTGCGATGTCCTTGCGGAGCTCGCCGGCCAAATGAGTGCGCAGCACTAGTGTTCAGTCCCTTCTATTTCGATTTTTCACCCTCTCCCGCCACGCGTAGACAGCACGCGCCGGAGAATGGCAAAACTTGAACGCGCCCAAGTCTACAACCCCGCCTAGTATTTCGTTTCGATGAGGCAGCTACAGAAAGTATCTATATTTTCTGGCGGCACAATGCGCTGGACATATGGCATTATCAATGGCATGACATTTCGTTCGGATGCAGAATTCAACAACACCCGCGCCCGCTCTGGTGGCGGCGGGCGCCGCGGCGGCACCATTGCGGCAGGGGGCGGCCTGGGCACTCTCGTCCTCATCGGTTTGTTCCTGATCATGGGCGGAAACCCATCCGATCTTGATCAGTACTTCGGCACCGAGAATGACCAGGGCCAAATAGCGCAGGAAGAAAACGGCACAGACGCAAACGGCACCCCCACCGGAGAGCTTGCCCACTGCCAGACCGCTGAGGACGGCAACAAATACGACGACTGCCGCATCATGTACGCCGCCCAGTCCATCGACCGCGTTTGGGCGGACCAACTTCCAAAGCAGGCCGGGCTGGAATACACCGAACCCGGAATGGTCATCTTTCACGGCGCCACCACGTCCGGCTGCGGCCAAGCATCGGCCGCCACCGGCCCGTTCTACTGCCCGAGTGATCAGACGGCCTATTTCGATACCGCCTTTTTCGATCAACTCACCCAATTCGGCGCCGAGAACGCACCCCTGACGCAAATGTATATCGTGGCCCACGAGTTTGGTCACCACATTCAAAACCTCGAGGGAACGCTGGGTCTTTCCAATTACAACCAGCCGGGCGAGGATTCCAACGCCGTCAAGATTGAGCTGCAGGCAGACTGCTACGCAGGCATCTGGGCAAACTATGCCGATGACAATACGAACATGGGCTTGCAAGAGATTTCGCAGCAGCAGCTCGAGAACGCAGTGACCGCCGCTGCCGCTGTTGGCGATGACAACATCCAGCAGCGCTCCGGCGGCCAGGTCCGCCCCGATCAGTGGACACACGGTTCTTCCGAAATGCGCTCCAAAGCCTTCTTAGCCGGCTACCAATCAGGCGAGATGGCGCGGTGCGACTACCTCGAGCGCAATGCTTATAACGGCTAAACGCTTATAGCGCCTAAAGTCTAGTTCCCGCTTAAAAATGACAGGGGTGCGTGGAATTTCCCCCGCACCCCTGTTGTTGACATGTCATATACACTAAAGTTCTAAGCCACACTCAAGGGAGCAGCATGCAATTCGGAATCTTTAGCATCGGCGATGTCACCGCGGACCCAACCAACGGCATCATCCCCAGCGAGGCCGAGCGCATCCGCAATATGACCGAGATTGCGCTCAAGGCCGAGGAGGTTGGCCTCGACGTCTTTGCCACCGGCGAGCACCACAACCCACCCTTCGTGCCCTCCTCACCGACTACCCACCTGGCATATATCGCCGCACAGACAAAGAACCTGCAGCTATCCACCTCCACGACGCTTATCACCACCAATGACCCGGTAAAGATCGCCGAGGACTATGCCTTCCTGCAGCACCTTTCCGGCGGCCGCGTAGATCTCATGATGGGCCGCGGCAACACGGGCCCGGTTTATCCGTGGTTTGGCAAGGATATCCGCGAAGGCATCCCACTGGCGGTGGAGAACTATCACTTACTGCGCCGGCTGTGGCGCGAGCCGGTGGTTAATTGGACGGGCAAGTACCGCACGCCTCTACAGGGGTATACGTCTACCCCGGCGCCCCTTGACGGCGTACCGCCTTTTGTCTGGCACGGCTCCATCCGCTCGGTGCAGATTGCCGAGCAGGCCGCCTTCTACGGCGATGGCTTCTTCCACAACAACATCTTCTGGAACAAGGAGCACACCGCGAAGATGGTGGACATTTACCGCCGCCGCTTCGAGTCCTACGGTCACGGCCGAGCGGATCAGGCCATCGTGGGCTTGGGCGGCCAGGTCTTCATCGGCGAGACCGAAGCCGAGGCGAAGAAGTTCTTCCGCCCCTACTTCGATAACGCACCGGTGTACGGCCACGGTCCTTCCCTGGAGGAGTTCACCGCGCGGACGCCGCTGACTGTAGGCACGGTGGAGCAGGTCATCGAGCGCACCATGCAGTTTGCCGATTGGGTGGGCGATTACCAGCGCCAGCTTTTCCTCATCGATCACGCGGGCCTGCCGCAGGAGGTAGTGCTGAAACAGATTGAAATCTTAGGCACCCAGGTGGTTCCGGAGCTGCGCCGCCGCATGGAGGCCCGCCGCCCGGAGCATGTGCCTTCAAATCCGCCTACCCACGCAAGTCTGAAGGCCAACCCCGCCGCACCCCATTTCAAGGTCAACCCCGGAGAGGAGAACTAGATGCGTTCACTGGTCGTTGTTACCGCAGGGCTATCCACGCCGTCATCAACGCGCGCGCTTGCCGACGCCCTCTCCCAGGCCGTGTGCTCCCAGGTCGGCGCCCGAGGCGAAGGCGTGGAGACCACCATGATTGAACTCCGTGAGCTTGCCACCGAGCTCGCCGAGGCCATGACGAACTGGGGCTCCACCACTCCCCGCCTAGATGAGGCAAAGCGCGCACTATCGACGGCGAGCGCACTGATTGCGGTGACCCCGATTTTCCAGGGCAGCTACTCGGGCCTTTTCAAGCTCTTCTTCGACACACTCGATCCGCACGCCTTGGAGCACCTGCCCACAGCAATTGCAGCCACGGGCGGGTCTTCGCGGCATGCGTTGGTGCTCGACTATGCATTGCGTCCGCTGTTTAACTACCTGCATGCCACAGTGATCCCCACCGGCGTCTTCCAAGCCACCGAAGACTTCGGCACCGCAGAAGGTACACGCAACGCCCAGCGCATCGAGCGCGCGGCCAAGGAGCTTGCCGATCTCATCGTGGCTCCCACCGACCGCGTCGCAGGACTAGCCGCCCCGAACGTGGCAGAGCCTTCCCCACGTCCCACCGGATTGGACGTGGAAGAAGAGTTCACGCCGTTTAGCGCGCTGCTGAAAGGCCACGACGGCACCGCCTAGCCACAGCGTCATCTAGCAGCACCGCGCACCGGGGTTGGCATCCTGCTCGGCGTAGCGGGCACGCCAATATTCGCGCTCGGTTGGAATCACGGCGTCGGGATGATGCGCTTTAAGGTGAGCGCAGTACTTCGCGTAGGCGTGATCGCCCATGAGCTCGCCGACGTACCAGGTGATTTTCTTGAGCGCGCTAATCACTAATGCCCTCCAGTTTCTTCGAAGCTCATGTTGTACTGCGCGGCTACTTCCTTCTCCCGCTTGGTCGGCATCATTCCACGAGGCAGGAACAGCGTGGACGGGATGTCCTCGGTCTCCGAATCCACTGGCTCGATACCGGCTACGCGCTGCTTGACCGCCTTGATACACGACATCACTGCCGCACCAATAACGGCTAGGACAAGCACGGCGAAGAGGATAGATAGACAGCCTTGGATGAAGGTATTACGCACCACTGCGTCAATTTCTTCGACGGACTTTGCAGACCCGAACTCGCTAAGCCCCTGAGCCGCGGCGTCTTTGAAACGCGCGTGGTTAGCCCAATAGCCGATGGTCGGATCGGAGCTGAAGATCTTCTGCCAGGACGCGGTCATGGTCACGATGAGGTCCCAGGCCAGCGGGATAAGCGGAATCCAGACCCACTTATAAAGACCCTTCTTGACCACCACGACCACGACGAGTGCGAGCGCCATCGCAGCTAACAGCTGGTTCGCGATGCCGAAGAGCGGGAAGAGCACGTTGATGCCGCCTAGCGGATCGGTAACGCCCATGATGAGGATGGCGCCCCACAGCACACAGACGATGAAAGTAGAAAGGTAGGTGCCGAGCTTCCAGCTTTGGTCGCGGAACTTGCCCAGGCCCGGGATGCCGCCCAAGGAGTCGGACATCATAAAGCGTGCCACGCGGGTGCCAGCGTCCACCGTGGTGAGGATAAACAGCGCCTCGAACATGATGGCAAAGTGGTACCAGAAAGCCTGCATGGCTGGATTGCCCAGCATCTGCGTCATGATTTCGGACATGCCATAAGCCAGCGTTGGCGCGCCGCCGGTACGGGAAACGATGGACTCCTCGCCCACTGCCTGGGCTGCGGCGGTTAGCTGCTCGGCGGTGATGCCAGCGCCGGGCAGGTTGAGGGTGCCTACGAAGTCGGCCGCACCTTCCGCAGTGCCCTGTGTCTTCGGCGCTGGAGAGTTCATGGCGAAGTACATGTGGCGGTCAATGATGACCGCGGAGATAAGCGCCATGACCGCGACGAAGGACTCCATGATCATGCCGCCGTAACCGATGGCACGCATGTGGGATTCCTTCTCAATGAGCTTTGGCGTGGTACCCGAGGAGATCAGCGCGTGGAAGCCAGAAAGTGCGCCGCACGCAATGGTGATAAACAGGAACGGAAAGAGGTTGCCGGAGAAGACTGGGCCATTTCCGTCCGTGGCGAAGCTGGTCACTGCCGGCATGTGCACGGACGGGCGCTCAATCACGATGGCGATGGCAAGCAGCGCGATGACGCCAATCTTCATGAAGGTAGACAGGTAGTCACGCGGGGCAAGCAGCAGCCAGACCGGCAGGATAGCTGCCACGATGCCATAGCCAATGATGGCAAAGGCTAAGGTCTCCTTGGACCAGGTAAACATGCTGGCACCGAGCTCAGTATCGGAGACCCAACCGCCGCCGATGATGGCGGCAAGCAGCAGGATGACGCCAATGACGGAGACCTCAGAGACCTTGCCAGGGCGGATGTAGCGCAGGTAGAGGCCCATGAACAAAGCGATGGGGATGGTCATCGTGATGGAGAAGACGCCCCACGGCGAATCCGCCAAAGCGTTGACCACGATGAGCGCCAGCACTGCGATGATGATGATCATGATGGCGACGGTGGCGATGATGCCCGCGATGCCTCCAATTTTACCCATCTCATCGTTGATCATTTGGCCCAGCGAGCGGCCCTTGCGCCGCGTGGAAACCCACAACACCAGGTAATCCTGTACCGCGCCCGCAAAGACGACGCCGAGGACGATCCATAGTGTGCCCGGGAGATAGCCCATCTGCGCCGCCATGACCGGGCCGACCAGCGGGCCCGCGCCGGCAATAGCGGCGAAGTGATGGCCAAAGAGCACGCGGCGATCGGTAGGCAGGAAGTCCTTACCGTCATTGGCGTACTCGGCAGGAGTCGCACGACTATTGCGCGGCTTTACCACCTTGTACTCAATAAGGCGAGCGTACAGGGTATATCCGATAATGTAGGAGCCAACGGCGGCCAGGACCAACCACACGGAGTTGATGGTCTCACCGCGGTGGAGAGCGAGCACTCCCCAACCGGCAGCCGCAGCGATAGCGGCAATCAAAATGACGATCTTCTCAACGTTGCCGATGACCTTTTCCGGCTTTACGTCGATGGGCTGTGCCTGGCCGTCGACTTCAACAAATTCGATGTCGGACCGCGGTTCGGGTCCGGTCTTGATACTCACGATAATCTCCCGAGGAATCAGACAGAGCAGATGAAAGAACTTTTATCCAGCCACAGTTGTTAGGCACGCTGAATTGCTTAACTATTGTGAACCGAGATACTAATCAGTATTCATTGTGTGCAAAGGTCACACAATAAAATTCAATAATTTCTATCGGCTTATCCCCAAAAATCGCTTGACCTTGGTCACACCCACCCCGAGGGGTTAACAACGCTGCCTCCACGTAGTGAACTACTGCCAAAGCGGTAACATGGAGAAACTGTATGCGCGGCCTTCCGGAAAAAGTCCTCGTCACAGAGAATTTCGGCCGCAGCAAGATCGCAATTAACACGGGTTTAGCCACAGCCTGCCCCCTAGAAATACTCCCCCCACCTACCCCCAATTTAATTTCCAAACTCACAAAGCAAACTCACAAAGGAGGCACCGCCCAGCATGGCAATCAGCGTCACCGACATTTTCTCCATCGGCATTGGCCCATCTTCCTCGCACACCGTCGGCCCAATGCGCGCGGCCCTTGCGTTCCTGAAAACGCTGCCGGAGCATCCAGCCAAGGTGCACACCGAGCTGCGGGGCTCGCTTTCGCTGACTGGCCGCGGCCACGGCACCGACCGCGCGGTGATTCTGGGCTTGGCCGGCTGGGATCCGCTGACCGTCCCGGTTGACGCTGAACCGCGTTCCGATCAGCCCATTCCGAGCAAAGGCATGACCGACGGCCCGCTGGGCGCGATGGAATATTCCATCGAGTTCAACAACGAGCCGGTCCCCGAGCACCCGAATTGCCTCATCTTCGATGCCTGGGATGCAGAGGGCAACCTACTGGCCGAGCACGCCGAGTACTTCTCCGTCGGCGGCGGATTCATTCTCTCCCGCGCGGAACTCGACGCCGAGGTCGCAGCCTCCGCCGAGGTACCTGCCGGCATGGCAGCGGCCGAATCCACCGACGATGTTCCTTACCCATTCACCACGGGCGAGCAATTGCTGGCGCTGTGCGAAAAGCACGATTTGAAGATCTGGGAGATTGTCGCCGCCAACCAGGAAGCGCTCCATAAAGAAGACGGCGGCCTCGAATACGTCTACGCGCACCTGGATTTGGTGTGGGACATCATGCGCGAGTGCGTCACCGACGGCATCTCTACCTCCGGCATCTTGCCGGGCGGCCTGCAGGTCCCACGCCGCGCGCCGGGCATGTACAAGCAGCTGATGGAAGGCCACGACGATAAGACCTGCGGTTTTTCTGCTATGGAGTGGGTCAACCTGTTTGCGCTCGCCGTTCACGAGCAAAATGCCGCCGGTGGCCGCGTCATCACGGCCCCAACGAACGGCGCCTGCGGCATCATCCCAGCGGTGTTGCACTATGCCCGCGACTTCAAGCCGAACTTCACCCGCGATTCCGCCCGCCGCTACTTGCTTACCGCGGGTGCCATCGGCATGATCATCAAGCACAACGCCTCGATTTCGGGCGCCGAGGTGGGCTGTCAAGGCGAGGTAGGCTCGGCGTCGTCAATGGCGGCGGCCGGCATGGCTGAACTGCTAGGCGCAACGCCGGCGCAGATCGAAAATGCCGCCGAGATTGCGCTGGAGCACAACCTCGGCCTTACCTGCGACCCAGTCGGCGGCCTCGTGCAGATTCCGTGCATCGAGCGCAACGCCATCGGCGCGGTCAAGTCCATCAACGCCGCGCGCCTGGCGCGCATGGGCCAAGGCACGCACCACGTTTCTCTCGACGCCGCCGTGCAGACGATGGCCGATACCGGCCGCGACATGCTGGCGAAGTACAAGGAGACCTCCATTGGTGGACTCGCAAAGACCCTGGGCTTCGCCGTCACGCAGGTGGAGTGCTAGTGCAAAAAGGCTTGCGTGGCAAAAGGTAGTCTTATCGCTAACACACAGACTCTAACCTAGAAAGCGATATCTACCTCCATGCGAGCCGATGCGTTACGCCGCCGAATAGCCATCATCGAGGCGGCATGCGCCATGTTTAAACGCCATGGCAACTCGGTCTCCCTTGAAAAGATTGCCCAGGAAGCAGGCGTGGGCGTCGCCACGCTCTACCGCAACTTCCCGGACCGTGAAGGGTTGATTCACGCGTGCGCGGAACACATGAGCGATGATTTTCTGGTCTTCCAAAGTCGCTTGATTAAAGGCTTCGAATCCGATCCTTCGGACGCGGAAAACTTCGTCCTGGACTATGCTCTCGAGCTCACGGACATGGGTTTGACCAGCCTCATCCCCTCCTTCGTGCCGGAGGACTTAGATACCCTGCCGGAAGATTTGAAGTTGAAGCGCGACGCGTTGCAGGAAAACGGCGAAAGATTCATCGAGCTCGGAAAGCAGCACGGAGTAATTGGCCCCGGCGTGGGGCACCTCGACTTCGTGGTGGGAATCTTAACGCTGGTGCGCCCCAGGAAGGTGCACGTGGAGAACTACGTGCCCGATATCCAAAAACGTATGCTGCGCATCTACTTGGCAGGCATCAAAAGCGGCATGGCGAACGCATAGTAGCAAAACAAAAGGCGCCTTCACTCCCCAACCGATATGTGGGAAGGAAAGCGCCTTTGGCATCTCAGCGAGATGCCCTTTGACGTCGTTGGCTTAATTCAGCTGGCCGCGCAGGTGCTCAACGAGCGCGTCAATGGCGACGTCGCTTTGCTCATGCGCGGCAAGGTCCTTGACCGCCACGACGCCGTTTTCAAGCTCCTGCTCGCCCAGAACAAGCGCGAAACGAGCGCCGGCACGATCCGCGCCCTTCATAGCGCCCTTAAGACCGCGGTCTCCGAAGGACATGTCAGCGGAGATGCCGGCGTTGCGCAGGTCGTTGACAATGCCTGCCATGCGGCGCTTAGCATCGGCGCCCAGTGCCACGCCGAAGACCTCAACGCGCTGGTCGACGCCGTCGAGCTGGATGCCCTCAGCCTCCAGAGCCAAGACGGTGCGGTCGACGCCGAGGCCGTAGCCGATGCCGGAAAGCTCCTGGCCTCCCAGCTGAGACATCAGGCCGTCGTAGCGACCGCCGCCACCGATGCCGGACTGCGCGCCAAGCAGCGGGTGCACGAACTCGAAACAGGTTTTGGTGTAGTAATCCAAGCCACGAACCATGCGCGGATTGATGGTGTACTCGATGCCCATGTCATCGAGGAGGCCGGTGACCGTCTCGAAGTGCTCACGGCACTCGTCGTTTAGGTGATCGAGCATCAGCGGGGCGTCGGAAAGCTGCTCCTGGACCTCAGGACGCTTGTCATCGAGGACACGCAGCGGGTTGATCTCCGCACGCTTGCGGGTTTCCTCATCCAAGTCGAGCTTGAACAGGAACTCCTGCAGCTTCTCGCGGTAAGCCGGGCGGCAGTTCTGGTCACCCAAGCTGGTCAGCTCGAGACGGAATTGGCTCAACCCGAGGGAACGGAAGGAGCGATCTGCCAGGGCGATGACCTCGGCGTCGAGCGCGGGATCGTCAACGCCGATGGCCTCGACGCCGACCTGCTGAAGCTGGCGGTAGCGGCCAGCCTGCGGGCGCTCGTAGCGGAAGAAAGGTCCGAAGTAGTTGAGCTTGACCGGCAGTTGGCCGCGGTCAAGGTTGTGCTCGATGACAGAACGCATAACGCCTGCGGTACCTTCTGGGCGCAGGGTTACCGAGCGGTCGCCGCGGTCTGCGAAGGTGTACATCTCCTTGGAGACCACATCGGTGGATTCACCAACACCACGCGCGAAAAGCGTGGTGTCTTCGAAGATCGGAAGCTCGATGTGCTGGAAGCCGGAGAGATGAGCCTGATGGACCAGGTTCTCACGCACCTTGTAGAAGGTCGCCGATTGCGGCGGAATGTAGTCCGGGACTCCCTTGGGAGCGGACAGGGCCTTAAACTGCTTCTTATCACTCACGCGTATCAGAGTACATCCCGTAGCGTGGCCAAGAATGGATTAGTTGCCCTTTCGGCGCCCATCGTGGTGGTTGCGCCGTGTCCGGGCAGGACAGCGAGCTTGTCATCAAGCCTCCAGACAGGCCCGGCAAGCGAGAGCTGCATCGCGCTTGGGTCAGAGTGCTCCAAGTCGGTGCGCCCGATGGAGCCTTTAAAGAGGACGTCGCCGGAAAGCACGAATTCCTCGGCAATAATAAGGACGGAGCCCGGCGAATGCCCCGGGGCATGCTCGATCCGGAACTCATAGCCGATGAGTTCCAAGGGCTTGCCGCCGTGGAGCTCGCGAAGATCGTCGATGGCGAGCATATTCGCGGCGTCGAAAAGCAGCTGCGATTCCGGTGAGACCCCGGAACCGTCAACAAGCATGAACGCGTCCTTGGGGTGGATGTACACCGGAAGGTTGAGCTGCTTGGCAAGGTCACCTGCCTCGCGGGTGTGGTCGAGGTGGCCATGGGTCAAGACGATATCTTCGAAGTTAAGGCCATGCTCTTTACCCAAGTCGAGAACACGTTGCATCGCGTGCATGCCTGGGTCAACCACGAAAGCACGGGAGCCATTGGCCACCACATAGGTATTGGTCTTGTAGGGCCCAGCTGCGAAACCTAAAACGCTCAAAGTCATAAAACGCAGTCTAGCGCCCGCCCCAATGCAGTGGGGCCAGGCGCTAGATGAGATTTAGTGAGCTTTTACTCGCCGAATTACTTGCCCAATGCCTCGATCGCGGCGTCGTAGTTCGGCTCGGTGGTGACTTCATCAACGAGCTCGGTGTAGATGACCTTGTGCTCTTCATCGGTGACAACAACGGAGCGAGCCAGCAGGCCCTTCAGTGGGGAGCCCTGCAGGGTAATGCCCAGCTTCTCGCCGAAGTCAGAGCGGAAATCGGAAGCGCTAACGACGTTCTCGATGCCCTCTGCTGCACAGAAGCGCTCCTGCGCGAATGGCAGGTCACGGGACACGGACAACACGACGGTGTTGTCTAGGCCGGCAGCCTTCTCGTTGAAGGAACGCAGCTGCGCTGCACACACGCCGGTGTCTACGGAAGGGAACAAGGAGATAACCAGGCGCTTGCCCTCGAAGTCCTGGTTGGTTACCTCGGAAAGATCGGTGCCGACGAGCGTGAACTCTGGCAGCTTCTGCCCTACCTCAGGTAGGTTTCCGGCGATTTCGGTTTCGTTTCCATTGAATTTAACGTGAGCCATGGCGCCCCACCCTACTGAAGGATCTCCCGTCGTGCCACGACGGGCAAATACGATCCGTTGGACCAGACGGGCTAGACTCTGTCAGGTATAGCTCGAGCCCACTGGCTTAGAAGCTAGCGTTTAACTCGAAATCCATCGCCAAAGGACCATTAAATGCCCAACAACAAACAGCGTGGCGAAGAAGCGCTAAACCAGCTCGACCGTGAGCTCAAGGCCCGTG
>NZ_KV800715.1:129691-143610 GCF_001810285.1 Corynebacterium sp. HMSC071F07 | reverse complement strand
CCCGCCCTCTGGGCGTCGTCGCGGCCTCGCTCGTAGTTATCCTCGCCTTGGTCGGCGGCATCTACTTCTTCGCCACCCGCGATAATTCCGATGAGAAGGGCGTGGCCGAAGAATCCAGCGCCGCAGAGACCACTGCTCAGGACACCCCGGATGCCAAGCCACTGTCCGGCAAGCGTGCTGAGGCACTGCCTGCGAGCGTGCAGTGCACCTACGAAAAGGACGGCCAGGATGCCAACGGTGCGAAGGTTCCGGACGGCAAGGATGTCTCCACCAAGGGAACGGTGAAGGTTAACTTCGCTACCAACAAGGGCGACATCGAAATGGAGCTCGACCGCGCTAAGGCTCCGTGTGCCGTCAACGCAATTTCGGACCTGGCGGATCAGGGCTACTATGACGACACCATCTGCCACCGCATGACCTCCGGCGTCTTGAGCGTCCTGCAGTGCGGTGACCCAACCGGCACCGGCTCCGGCGGCCCTGGTTTTAGATTCGCCAACGAGTACCCAACCGACGAGACTGATGAAGCTGACACCAAGAACCCGGTGACCTACCCGAAAGGCTCCATCGCCCTGGCCAACTCCGGCGTGGACACCAATGGCTCCCAGTTCTTCGTCAACTACGCCGACTCCATGCTCACGCCTGAGTACACCTACTTCGGCGACCTGACCGACAAGGGCCAGGAGACCATGGACAAGATCGCCAAGATCGGCGTCGAAGGCGGTGCCTCCGACGGCAAGCCGGCCGAGGAAATCAAGATCAAGGAGGCGTCTGTCGAAGCCTAAGCGCCGACAAATAGATGTCCTTTCGTCTCCCCCTGGGCACCCCTGATGGGTATGCCCAGGGGGCTTCGTCTTACATGCACCTTTTTCAGAGGTAGCTGAGATTTTCTTATGCGTGCGCAGGCCTTTTCACAAAATAGGCTCTATCATCTAGTGCATTTTTCCTATTTCTCCTGCACACAACATACCTACAGATACTTCACAGGATGAACTTTTTCGCTTTTTCGGTTGCATATCTTCAGGGCCGGAACTAACATTCGTGGGGTCTTTGAAATTCCCAAACTCTTAAGGATTGAACACATGAAGTTCTTCTCCCGCAAGGCACTGGTTGCAGCTGCTGCAGCCGCTACCATCTCCTTCGGCGGCGCTGGCGCTGCTATGGCTGCAACCCCAGCCGCAACTACTTCCACTACCACAACGGCTGCTCCTACTACTACTCAAACCCCTACGGAGACCAAGACCCCTGAAAAGGAAGGTTCCTCTTCCTCTTCCTCCGACGATTTCACGGCAAAGGACGTCAAGGAGTGGATCGGCGTTGCCACCGCAGTCATCACCGCCCTCGGCGCACTGTTCGGCTTCGTCAACAAGTACTTCAAGATCTTCTAAACTCGATCCGAAGATCTAGAACAACCGCTCACCATTTGGTGGGCGGTTTTCTTATGCCTGACCTGCTGTGGTTTCAGTGATGCACCGGACGGTTTCAGCTAAGCACCGATGCCAGAGAACGCATCACGCGCAAAACTAAACCCTCGATGCAAACAACGGCATCGAGGGAATTCCTATTTGAGTGCTCCTCAATAAAGCTCTGCTAGCGCACAATTCGTCGAATACCGAACACGCCCAAGACTTTCTCCCACCAGGGAAGGTTACGTGGCTCATTCAAACGCTGCATGTATGCCTTCATGAAGAAATGTGCCTCTTCCAGCGCTTCAAACTCTTCGTCAGAAATCGCCTGAGAATTCTGAGCAGACCTATCTGCAATCGTCATGGCACGTCCCTCCTCTTTCGGTGCCCTTAACCTTACATCGCTGATACAGCGTAATCCACCCTTTTTCCTGGGTAAAGATTGAGGCGTTTACGCTTCCTCACTAGATTCCGTCGTCGAGTGCTCACGCTCTACCCCATTCTCATAATTCTCCTTGATGTATTCCGATATTGCTTGGACAAACGTCTCGTCTTCATCGGAGCGATCAGACATTGTCACGAGCGTTGGCAACAACTGCCATCCTGCTCGACGTTTTCTTTCGTCGCTATCAAGAGTTAGATTCATTGCCCACTCGATTCTGTTGTAGTAGGCATCGCGCCTATCTGAACTTTGTTTTTGCTTGAACGAACGCCAGGCGATTACGAGACCTACAACAGCAACAATTGCGTTCGGAATCGCCCCACGGTAATTCACGAGCTTTAAAATGACATCTTTCCACTCGTCACCCGTAAGCCACCAAGTCAGAAGGAATGCTGCAGCAACTCCGATGATAACAATGACGAGCAATATGCAAAGTGCGCCAGGCAAGGAAACAGACCACCCTATAAGCCTGTCTCGAGTCTTCAGCGATCGATCCTGACTCTTCGGTGTCATTGGCTCCGCCATCTGCGTGTTAGGGGGTTCTTCCTCATTAGTGTCGCTCATCAGAAGAAAGAATATTCGAAAAAGATTAAGTTGTCAGAAGTCCGGAGCTTTTATCAGAGCTTTCCAGGTAGCTTGGCATTACGAACAGCCCAATGCACAGCTACTTCTCCCCTGGTTTGTCGTCCATGCCCTCGATGAGCTCAGCGCCGAGGATGTCGCGGAAGAGGTCCGGGTCGACGAATTGGCCGATTTTGATGACGGAAATTTGGCCGGTGGGTTCGAGGATCATCATCTGAATGTCGCCGCGGCGGCCGAGTCCGGCTTTGCGGGTTGCGGAATTTACGTCGCTGACGGTGATGTGAGCGAAATGCATGTTTTCACGCACCAGCTCGCCGTTGTAGACCAACAGCACGGGACGGCGGTCAAGGTAGCGGGACCAGCCGATGTAGCGGCGGATGGTGCCGAAGGCGGCTTCCAGGACCATGAGCGTTAGAAGACCGATGACGCCGGCGGCAAGGGTCGGTGGATTGCCCACGATGACACGGCCGGCCACGGCACCGAACATAATGATGATGACGGCATCGGAAGCAGTCATCGACGTCAGCACGCGGGTGCCAAAGAGCTTGACCAGAATCATAAAGGCCAAGTAGATACCGATGGTGGCAAGAAGGACCACGGGAATGCGGTGTGGCTCAATGCCTAATTGATAAGCCGACTCACGCCCGATTAAATCCACAATATCCACGTCAAACTACTCTACTATCACGCATTTCCTTTACGGAGCTTGGATAGACAAAGGCACCGTGGAGAAGATTCCCCGGTGCCTTGCTTTAGACTGCAGTGCTTAGATGTTGAACTGCTTGCGCAGGTTCTCAATGAAAGCACGCACCGGCGCCGGCAGCATGTGCATGTTCATGCCCACCACGCCGATGATTCCCACGATGGCAGCGATGACCCCCGCAGCAATGCCCAGGCCCTTGGAAGAACCGGAGTCCAGGGAGGACAGGGAGCTCAGCGAGGAGCTGTCGGTAGTATCTTCCTTGCCTGGCTCGTCGCTGCAGGTGGCGTCGTCAAGCGGCAGCGTTGCCTTAGTACCAGCGTCGGTGGTGATTTCGAGCGGGGTATCGCAAGTGAAGTCCGCCGGCACGTTAAGCTTCAGCGTTGCGCGGCCGCGCTCACCGAATTGGTCGTCACCGTCCTGCTTCGCGTTGTCGATATCCGCAGTGGCGGTCTCATCCCCCAGCTTGACCGTGGCGGTCTTTGCCATCGGCTCGCCCTCAGAGGTGTAGTTGAGGGAGGACAGCTCCACGGTGATCTCATTGCCCGGCTTAACCTCGCCGGTGATGTGTGCGCCAATCTGGCCCTGACCCTCACGAGCGGCTGGCTCGCCAGCCTTGATGTAATCAATCATGGCCTGAGTGTCCATGTAACCCAAGTCCACAACATCCTTGATGGCGCCCTCAGCGAAGTAGCCGTCGCCGCCGCCGATGAGGAAGGTGGACAGCGCGATGGTGTAGTCCTTGCTCGGGTCGACCTGCTCACCGTCGATGGTCACGGACTTAATGCGGCTACCGTGCTCACCGGTCTGGTCATAAACCACTTGCACGTTATCGGAAAGGCCCATGGCCAGGCGCGGACGAGATGCGCCTTCCTGCCACTGGTTCTCCAGAGCCTTGATGAGGTCAGCGCCGGAAACCTTGCCGTAAGCCACGGCGTTGCCGAATGGCTGCACCGTGAAGACATCCTTGTAGGTGACCTCGCCTGCAGGCAGGTCCGCGCGCACACCACCGGCGTTCATGACGCCCAGGTCGATCTCCTTGCCCACGGCCTTCGCCACAGATTTGCGCTGTGCCTGCGCGATGAAGTTGTTCAGGGTGGATTCCACGCCGCGGTTGGAGCCCGAACCCTTGCCCTCATCGGAGCCACGGAAGAGCGCCTCTGGCATGGTGCCCACGACGTCAGCACCGAGCTCCTCCGCCTTGGCCGCAGCTTCATCGACGATCGCGGCGATTTCGGCATCCTCGCTAAGCGAAGCCGCGTCCGTCGCGTCGTACTGCTTCATTTTGATGTCGGTGACCTTCTTCGCCTTGGTGTCGAAGGTGATATCCAGGTCGTTGAGCAGCTTGCCGTACTCGTGGCCCTGCGCCCACTGCAGCGGCAGGGCGCCCTCGCGGGCGACCTCGCCCTGGGTCTTCACGTGGGTATCGCCGCCGAAGAGCGCATCAACGTCGGTGCTGAATCCGTCGGCGAACTGCTGGGCGTCCTCGTGGAAGAGCGCGATGACGACGTCAGCCTCGCCGGATTCCTTCAGGTGCTTTGCCTCTTTATTGGTGGCCTCAACTGGGTCGGTGAAGGTCACGCCTGGAATCATTGCCGGGGCAACCTTGAACTCGGTGTTCTGGGTAACGGTGCCAACAAAACCCACCTTGACGCCGCCGATTTCCTGGACGATGGAAGCATCGAGAATCGGCTTGCCATTCTGCAGGACGTTTGCGCCCAGGATCGGGAATTCGGAGTGCGGCTGGATACGGTCCCGCAAGTCATCGACGCCCTTATCAAACTCGTGGTTGCCCACTGCGGTAGCATCGAGGCCCATCGCGTTGAGAACGTCCATGGTGTACTCATCCTCAGAGATGGCGGAGATATATGCAGAACCGCCCACGTTATCGCCAGAGGAAGTCAGCGCATATTCTTGGCCTTCGTTGACCTTCTTAATCAGCGACTGCAGCAGAGCCGCGCCCATCTCATCGCCGGGCTTTACGGTCTTGTCCTTGGGCAGGCCATTTTCCAAATGACCGTGGATGTCAGTGATGTTGCTGACGGAGATAGTCACGGTGTTGTCCTGCGCGAAGGCAGGGGCTCCGCTGAGAGCGACGGCAGTAACGGTAGAGGCAGCGAGCAGCTGGCCAAAGCGACGAAATTTCACGAGTTCTCCTGTTTCATGAGAGAGGTACGAACGTCTTGTTTATAGTCGCTTTAAGGCACCTTCGCAGCCCACATAAATGCTTTTACCTGGCGTTTTACCGGGCATGCCCGGAAAGTTCACCTGCCCGCAAACCGCCAGCTATATGGCATTAAGAAACCCTCACCCTAGGTTGGGTGAGGGTGACGGCGTCCCGCCGTCACGGTCTGGGCTTTACCTTCTAGGCCGTTACGCGGTAGACGTCGAAGACGCCCTCGGTGTTGCGCAGCGTGGTCATAAGCTGGCCCAGCTGCTTGGTATCCGAGATGGAGAAGGTAAAGCGCATCGTGGCGATGTGGTCATCACCGCGATTGGAGCTCATGGACAACACGTTGAGCTTCTGCTCACTGAACACGCCGGTCAGCTCAGCCAGCAGGCCCTGGCGGTCGATGGCCTCGAGCTGGACGCTCGCAGCAAACTCGCCGGCGGCGCCCTTGCCGGAGGACCACTCCACCTTCATCATGCGCTCTGGTTCCTGCTTGAGCTTTTCGGCATTGGTGCAATCTGCACGGTGAACCGAAACGCCGCCGCCACGGGTGACGAATCCGAAGATGGCGTCACCAGGCACGGGCTGGCAGCAGCGCGCCAGCTTAGCCATGACGTCGGGGCTACCCTCCACTAGGATGCCGGTTCCCTTCTCGGAATCGGTGGTGCGTTGAGTACGGGAGTTCTCCAACTCCGTGAGCGAAGTACGTGACGCCAGTGCCTCAGCGGCATCGTCTTGGTCGCCGAAGAGCGACATCAACTGGTTAGCCACGTGCTGGGCCGAGACGTGGCCCGCGCCGATTGCCGTGTAGAGCGAATCGACGTCGTCAAAGTGCAACTGCTCTGCCACTTGGCGCATCGAGGATGCGGTGAACAGGCGGTGCATCGGCAAGCCTCCGCGCTGGATTTCCGCGGCCAAAGCGTCGCGGCCGGCCTCTAGGTGCTCTTCGCGGCGCTCCTTGGCAAACCACTGGCGCACCTTCGCCTTCGCGCGCGGCGATACTAGGAACTCCTGCCAATCACGCGAAGGACCGGCATTCTGATCCTTCGAGGTAAAGATCTCTACCTTGTCGCCGGACTTTAGCTGGGATTCCAACGCCACCAGCTTGCCGTTGACCTTCGCACCGATGCAGCGGTGCCCCACCTCAGTGTGGACGGCATAGGCAAAGTCCACCGGCGTGGACCCCGCTGGCAGAGTCACCACATCGCCCTTGGGCGTGAAAGCAAAGATCTGCTTGGTGGTCAGGTCATAGCGCAGCGAGTCTAAGAACTCGTTCGGGTCTGCAGCTTCCTTCTGCCAATCCAGCAGCTGGCGCATCCACGCCATCTGGTCGACTTCGGCATCGCCGGCGCCGTTCTTGCCCTTTTTCTCCTTGTAACGCCAGTGCGCGGCCACACCGAACTCGGCGTTGTAATGCATCTCGTGCGTACGCACCTGAGCTTCCAGGGTGGAGCCGCCTTCTGCAATCACCGTGGTGTGCAGCGACTGGTAGACGCCGAAGCGCGGGGAGGAAATATAGTCCTTAAACCGGCCCGGCAGCGCTTGGTAGAGCGCGTGGACCACGCCGATGGCGGCGTAGCACGAGTTGACGTCATCGACCAAGATGCGGATGCCCAGGAGGTCGAAGATCTCCGCAAAGTCGCGGCCACGGACCATCATCTTCTGATAAATGGACCAATAGTGCTTCGGGCGGCCCATGACCTCGGCCTGAATGCCGTTTTCACGCAGCGCCGCACCAACCTGCTTCTGGATCTCCTTAAGGGCGCGATCGCGCGAAGGCGCGCGATCTGCCACCATGCGTACAATCTCGTCGTACTTCTTCGGGTACAAGATGGCAAAGGAAAGGTCTTCCAGCTCCCACTTCACGTTCGCCATGCCGAGGCGGTGCGCCAGCGGCGCGATGACGTCTAGGGTCTGGCGCGCCTTCTTTGCCTGCTTCTCTGGCGGCAAAAAGCGCATGGTGCGCATATTGTGCAGGCGGTCGGCGACCTTGATAACCAGCACGCGCGGGTCAGTAGCCATGGCCACGATCATCTTGCGGATCGTCTCCGCCTCCGCGGCGGCGCCCAAGGCGACCTTGTCCAGCTTCGTCACGCCGTCGACAAGCCGGGCAACCTCCGGGCCGAAGTCGCGCGTGAGGTCATCCAACGAGTAGTCGGTATCTTCCACCGTGTCATGCAGCAGCGCCGCAACGATGGTGGTGGTGTCCATGCCGATCTCCGCGGCAATCGTGGCCACCGCCAGCGGATGCGTAATGTACGGCTCCCCCGACTTACGGAACACCCCCTCGTGGAGGCGCTCAGCAGTGTCATAAGCGTTGTTGAGCACTTCTGCATCGGCCTTGGGGTGAAACTGCCGGTGAATGGACATAAGTGGGTCCAAAACCGGGTTGATCCTTACCCTTCCGCCGGTCAAAGACCGCGCTAAACGGGCGGACATGCTGCGCATGCCGCCATTAGGGCGCTTTGTCGACTTCTCAGTGGTCACGGCGTCGCCCTCCTCATAGGTCATGGGGGTGATGTGTTTGGCCTAGTATGGCCCTAGTATGGCCTTAGCCACATCATTCTAGCCGGTCGCGCCCGCCTGATTGAGCACTACCAGCGGAACACCTGCCAATCGCTCGCGGCCGGCTAAGCCATTGACCTCTAGCACCACGACGTTTCCGGCAACTTCCGCACCCGCGGACTCCAAAAGCAACTTCGCGCCGTAGAGGGTGCCACCGGTTGCCAGCACGTCGTCGACAAGCACGACACGTTTGCCCTTGATGTCCACGCCATCGGCCGGAATCTCCAGCGCCGCGGAGCCGTACTCTAGGGTGTATTCCTGGGTCAGTACTGGTGGCGGCAGCTTGCCTTTCTTGCGGATGGCCAGAATTCCCAGGCCCAGCTTATAGGCCACGGCTGACCCCAGCAGGAATCCGCGGGCATCCAGGCCGCCGATCATGTCGGCGCCCAGGTCCTTACAAGCCTGCGCAAGGCCATCGACGACGGCTTGGAAAGCATCGGCGTCGGCTAGCACGGGCGTGAGATCCTCAAAGAGGATGCCCTCCTCCGGGAAGTCCTTCACTAGGCGGACTTTTTCCGCCAGTGCACGTGCAGCGTCTGAATAAACTTCACTCACGGTCTAAAAATCCTTATTAAAAATCAGTGTTAAGTGGAAAGGTCTGCGCACTAGCTCGCGGAAGCGCTCACGGCCCAGCGGTCCATGTTCCAGCCAATGCCCGCGCTGCCAGTGTAAGGCACTACTCCCTTGACGTTGCGATCCACGATGAACACGCGCGGCTGTGCTGCCACCGGAATGGAAGGCACATCCTCCCAGAGCTTTTCCTCCGCGCCTCGAATCTCCTTCAGATTCGAGATATCGGCATCGGGCGTGGTGTACTCGCTCATTGGATCGACAGGACCCAAGAAGACGTCGATGGTAGGCGTCCATGTAACCGGATCCATCTCGAGGTAATGCTGGGACATGTACTCGGCGGACTGGTCCTCGATGGTGATGCCGGCCGGCTCGCACATGGACTTAATTTCCTCCACCATCGCGGCATAGCGCTCATCGGGGCCTAAGTAGCCAATCTTGATGGTATTGCCCGAAAGTTCCGAGGCCTTGGTCATGTCCGCCTTCTTGTGCGCATCCGCGATATCGCTAAGGTGTGTGCCTACCGGGTCGGAGTGACGCAGGGTGCGTGTGTAGACCGGCGGCACGTCCACGCCGGAGATGTCCGAACTGACCTTGGCCAGGCGGGACTGGTCGATGCAGGCCGCGAAGGCTTGACGCGCCCACGGCTCCTGAAAAACGCCAGCCTGCGACAGCGTCAACGCATCGGTCAACCCGCCGACGGTGGGCTCAACCTCATAGGGGCTTTCCTCGTCGGCGGCCGGCAGCCACTTCGGCTTAGCGGAGCCTGCGTCGACGACGCGCAGGTTACCAGACTCCCGCAGCGCCTTAGCATCTGCGGTATTTGGCCACACCACAACCCTGTCAGTAGAGGGCTGATCACCAAAGTATTCCTCATTGGCGCGCAGGATGACCTCGCCGGACTCCCCGACCTTATCCACGACGAAGGGGCCAAAGGAAACCTGCAGCGCGGGATCAAAGTCCTCGGCTGTCGTGGAGAAACCGTAGCGCCAGGTCTCGGCGACCTGTTGTAAGGACGCAGGATCCTGCGTGGACAGCGCCGCGTTGAGCTCTTCTAGGTTCATCCCGGCCTTCTTAGCCACGGCATGCGCCGGCATGACGGTGCCCGGGCCAAAGAGGTAACGCCACCTATCGCCTTGGTCCTTGTTGAAGGTGATGGTGAACTTCTTCGCGTTGGGTGCGCAATCAAAATGCGCGATCTCGCTAGTAAGCGGCATGTGCGAACCAAACTCGGCTGGCATGACGCCAGCGGTATATGCCAACAGGTAGTCATCGCAGGTCACCGGAACGCCGTCGGAGAAGGTTGCCTGCTCCGACAAGGTGAAATTGACCTGCTTATATGGGTTCTCCGGGCTGGCCGGTATCTCCTCGGTCTGCACCAAGTCCGAGTTTGGAATCATCTGCCCCGATGGGCCCGGCATGTAGATGCCTGGGTATAGGCGGCTCGACAGCTGGGCCGCATTCGCAGCGTTGCCAAAGGACGTTCCCGCATTGGTGGTGGCCAGACGGGTGTTGACCATGTAACCGAAATAGTCCGTGGAGTGAGAGCCAGAATCCTTGGCTTGCCCAGCGGAATCCTCGCCTGCCCCATTCGAACACGCCGTTGCGCTTAGCCCGACAACGGCGAGGAGCGCCATCGCAGCTCGCTTGCTCCAATGACGCTCGTTCTGTGGTGTGTTTACCACGGTAGTACTCGCTCCTTTTCGCCCCGTTGTGCTTAACGGCCCGGGCGCCAGCTTGCGCCAGCGCTGCCCGGCGTATCCAGGTTACGTGGGGTGCCATTCTCGCCAGTGCTTGGCGACGCCGCCTTCTCGCCTGTTGCCGCACGCTGGGGCGAAGCCACGGTTCGCGAACCCTTGGCTGCCTCTGTTGTGTCTTCTTCGGTGGCATCCTCGCCGTGCTCGGCGCGGAAGGCCTTGACGGCAGCATTGTGCTTCTTTACTGCCTTGCGGCGGTTAGCCAAGGTAACCAGCAATGGAGTAGCAAGGAAGAGCGAGGAGAAAATGCCCTCGATAACGCCGATCAGCTGGATAAGCGCGAGATCGCGCAGAGTGCCGATGCCCATGAGCCAGACCGCGATAACAAACAGCGCGATGATTGGCAGCACGGAGATGATCGAGGTGGAAATCGAACGCATGACGGTCTGGTTCGTAGCCAAGTTGGCCAGCTCGCCGTAGGTGCGCTTGCGCTGCCCCTCGAAGCCTTCGGTGTTCTCGTTGACCTTGTCGAAGACGATGACAGAGTCATAGATGGAGAAGGTCAGAACGGTCAGCAGACCAATGATGACGGCCGGGGAAACCTCCAAGCCGAACAAGGCGTAAATGCCGGCGATGATCACGCCGTCGAGAATCAGCGCCAAAATGGCGGCGAAAGCCATGTCGCGCTGCAAGCGCACTGCCACGTAGATGGTGGCGGCGACCAAGAATACGAGCATGGCCAGCAACATGCGCTCGGTGATGGAAGAACCCCAGGACTCAGAGACCGTGGAGGAGCCAATCGCATCCGGAGTGGCCTCGCCGGACTCATCCTTCGGCTCGTACTTTTCAAGGATGGCCTGGCGAGCGGTGTCGACCTGCTCCTGGGATAGGCGCTCGGTGGTGATCTCCAAGGTGCGGGAATCGCCAGCACCGACGATCTGCACCATCTCCGGCTCGATGCCGGTTGCTTCCTCGAAGGTGTCTCCTACCTGCTCGGCCACGAGGTCGCCTGCAGGCATGTTGAGCTTGGTACCGCCCTCGAAGTCGAGGGAAAGGCTAAAGCCGCGGATGGCAATCGCCAGGATGGCAGCAACCACGAGGGCTGCGGTGATGGCGTACCAGGTCTTGGAACGGCCAATGAAATCGAATCCGCCCTCGTCCTCGTAGAGGCGGTCCAGCTTGGAAATTTTGTGGGACTTAACGCTAGAGGTCATGCTTACTTCTCCTCCTCGGACAGGCGGGACGCATCGGATTTTCCTGCCGCCGGGGTCTTTGCGTAGTAGCCGCGGGCGCGGCGCTCCTCGACGAGCGCGTAGATGCCGCCGAGACCATTCATTGCGGGCTTCGCAGCCGCAGGCTTGCCGCCGATGAGCTGCATGAGCGGCGCCATGACAAGGAAGGAAACAACCAAGTCGAAGGCAGTGGTAAGGCCCATGGTGAAGGCGAAGCCCTTAACCTCACCGATGGAGAGGAAGTAGACGATGACGGCGCCGATGAGCGTCACGGCGTTACCTGTGACGATGGTGGCACGCGAGCGCTCCCAGGCCTTGGTGGCGGCGGAACGGAAGGAGCGGCCCTCGAGCAGCTCATCCTTGATGCGTTCGTAGTAGACCACGAAGGAGTCAGCCGTGGCACCCACACCGATGACCAGACCAGCGATGCCGGAAAGATCCAGGGAGTAACCAATCCAGCGGCCCAGCAGAACCAGGGCGCCGTAGGTCAGGATGCCGGAGGCAACCAGGGTGATAAGGGAAACGCCAGCAAGTGCGCGGAAGTAGTACAGGGAGTATGCAGCCACGAGGAGGAAGCCGACGATGCCGGCGATAAGGCCCGCCTTCAAAGCTGCCTTGCCCAGTGATGGCGGAACAGTCTCGACGGTGCCGCCAGGCTCGCCGTTGGAACCGGTAAAGGAAAGCGGCAGTGCGCCGTACTTCAGGTTATTAGCCAGGCTACTTGCTTCTTCCTGGGAGAAGTCACCGGTGATGGAGGTAGCAGAACCAACCGGGGTTGCTCCCTGGATGACAGGTGCGGAGATAACCGCGGAGTCAAGGGTGATGGCAACCTGCTTCTGCAGGTTCTCCTGGGTCAGCTTGGACCATGTCTCGGAGCCGTTCGGGCCATCGCCGTCCTTGAACGCGAAGCTGATTTCCATCTGGCCGGTCTGTGAGTTCAGGCCACCGTCGATCGGCTTGTTGGTGTCGATCTCGTTACCGGTCAGGCGAGTGCCGTTTGGATCCTTAATGCCCTCGAGAAGCGGGGACGGCGCCAGAATGTACGGCGTCTTATCAGCAAAGTCACAAGCCACGAACTGCTTGGCTGGATCGTCGGTGCCGGCGAGCGGATCGGTATCGGCGTCGCAACGCATCAGTGCGGAAGCCGCGGAGATAGTCGTGGCGTCTTCAGACTGGCGGTCCTTGAGCAGCATCTTAGTCATCTCATCGCGGAAGTCTGCCTTTTCAAGCGAGTTGGAAGGCTCTTCCTTTGGCTTAGCGGTGACCTTCGGTGCCTCGGATTTCTTAGCATCCTTGTTGCCAGCCTGCTCTGCGCCCTGCTGGATTGCATCGTTGACCTTCTTCAGGGATTCATTGGCCTGCTCAGGGGTGATAACGCGGTATTCCACCCAGCGGTTAGCCATATCCTGCAAGGTGTCTTCCAGCTTGGACATATCCGGCATCGTCTGCTGCGCAACAGGGCGGAACAGAAGCTGGGAGGTCTGGCCCACTGCCTGTGCCTGGGAGGCGTCCTCGCCAGGGACGGTGATAACGAGGGTGGATCCGTTAATAACCACCTCGGAGCCAGAAACGCCCATACCGTTGACGCGCTGTTCAAGGATGTCGCGTGCCTGCTTGAGCTGATCCGGCGTCGGTTCCTCTCCCTGCGGCACGAGGGTCACGCGGGTACCGCCCTGCAAGTCGATGCCGAGCTTCGTCGAAGCCTCGCGCGGGCCGGTTAGGAAAATAAGGGCGTAAATAGCAACGACGATTAGCGCAAACAAGGCCATGGCGCGCTTGGGCCATTGCCTGTTTTTGTTGCGCAATGCGCCACGATTTTTTGCGGACAAGAAGTTCTCCTGTGCAACTAGAAACAGGGTTTAACAAATTAAAAGTGAATAATTCGTGCGGCCAATGTTTTACTGGCGCACGAGCACGATCCCTCATGATACGTCATGGACGGGCCATTAACTCAACGGGATCTCAGCTGTAGCACTGAGTGTGACCAGTGCTACACCAGCAGCTAACGCTGCGAATCCTCAGCAGACTCAACTGACTCAACAGGCTCAGCGGTCCCATCCGCAACGCGTGCATTGTCGACGTCGCGGGCCTCGCCAGGCTGCTCGGCTTCAACGGTGCGCACGATGGCCATCTTGTCGAAGGTTGCGACAACGCCTTGGGCAATCTGTAGCTGCACATCGCCTTCGGTGGTGGCAACCACGGTGCCGTGCATGCCGCCCGCAGTAATAACTTCCTGCCCCGGGGCCAGGTTCTCCTGGAGGTTGCGCAGCTTGTTCTGGTGCTCCTTCTGCTTCCGCATAGTCATGAAGCTAGGCAGGATAATAAGGAGGGCGATAACGAGTAGAAATGCGTATTCCATAACAGGACAGTGTGCCAGAAACCCACATCTAGCGGCTGCCAAAACGCCGCGACGCGGCTTCTAAAACAGCGTCTCGCCCAACGTACCCTCGGGCGGTTCCAATCCAATATGGCGCCAGGCGGCTGCGGTAGCCACGCGGCCCCGGCCAGTGCGGGCAACCATGCCGGCGCGCACGAGGTACGGCTCGCAGACTTCCTCC
>NZ_KV800715.1:113588-129591 GCF_001810285.1 Corynebacterium sp. HMSC071F07 | reverse complement strand
CCGTGGAAGGCTCCTCACCCACCGCTACTGCGAGGGTGTTGACACCAACCGGGCCGCCGCCGTGGCCCTTGATGAGTGCTTCCAGCACCGCGCGGTCGAGGCGGTCCAGACCTTTTTCATCGACGTCGAAGACGGCCAGCGCGCCCTGCGCTGCGGCGAGGTCAATGTGGCCGTCACCGTTGACCTCGGCAAAGTCACGCACGCGGCGCAGCAGGCGATTCGCAATACGCGGCGTACCGCGCGAGCGAGAACCGATCTCTACGGCAGCATCTTCATCGATGGAAACGTCCAAAATCTTTGCTGCACGGGTGATTACTCGTGTCAGGTCAGCAGTGTCGTAGTACTCCATCTGCGCAGTGAAACCAAAGCGGTCACGCAGCGGGCCGGTCAGCATGCCGGCGCGGGTGGTAGCGCCCACCAAGGTAAAAGGCGGAATCTCCAACGGGATGGAAGTAGCACCAGGGCCCTTGCCCACGATGACATCGATGCGGAAATCCTCCATTGCCATGTACAGCATTTCTTCTGCCGGACGTGCGATGCGGTGGATCTCATCGATGAATAGGACGTCACCCTCCATCAGGTTAGACAGCATGGCAGCCAGGTCACCGGCACGCTCCAGCGCTGGGCCGGAGGTCATGCGCAATGACGTGCCGAGTTCCTGCGCAATGATCATCGCCATGGTGGTCTTACCCAGGCCAGGCGGGCCCGAGAGCAACACGTGGTCTGGAGTTACCCCACGGTTCTTAGCACCCTTCAACACCAGTGAGAGCTGTTCGCGCACTTTGGGCTGGCCGATGAATTCCTCAATGGACTTCGGACGCAAGGAACGCTCAATGTCGTGCTCGCCCACCTGCTCGCTCGCATCAACGTCGAGGTTGCGCTGCGGCGCGCTCGGGTCAGCTAGCCCCTCAGGGAGCTGAAACTCAGTGCGTTCTACATCGGACATGCATTCTCACTTAATTTAGATAGTCGGGCGGGGGTTAAGACTCAAAGCGAATATGAACTGCGAAAGTTACTTCTTGCGTCCCAATTGTGCCAGTGCACCGCGCAAGACGGTGGAAGTCTCGGCTGCCGGATCTGCCTCCACAATAGATTCCACGACGGGCCGCGCCGCCTTATCGCTAAAGCCCAGTCCAACGAGCGCTTCCACGACCTGCTCGACTACCGGTGCATGGGCCACAGCGGAAGTACCCGTTGTAACTTCGCCGGCTCCTGCTTGGGGGGCAAAGACGCTGACCTTGTCCTTCAGCTCTAGCGCTAGGCGTTCTGCCATGCGCTTGCCCACTCCAGGAATAGACTGCAGTGTCTTTGCGTCACCGCTAGAGATTGCCGCTGCCAACTGCCCCGCTCCCATCACGGACAGCGCCGCTACTGCCAGCTTTGGCCCCAAGCCGGAGACGGACTGCAGCACGTGAAACATCTCGCGGTCTTCATCGTTGCCGAAACCATACAAAGTCATGGAGTCTTCCTTGACCACCATGGAGGTAAGCACGGTAGCTTCCTCCCCGCGACGCAGGGTTCCGAGAGTTACTGGGGTGGCGAGAAACTTATACCCCACGCCCGCGCATTCGATGACAGCGTGGTCAAGGCCGATGGTCAACACGGTTCCGCGTAGCGAGGCAATCATGTGGGTGGGGCTCCTTTATTTGACGGGATGAAATCTAAAGCGATGAAACAGTAAGTAAAGCAGTGCGAGTCTGGATAGCGTCATGCTGGCCGGCACCCCGGCTACGTACCAGACGATGTCCGCGGCTTATTGGCCCGGCCCTTCACGCCGCTGGTCTTAGGCCAAGAGCCGGTGCTCTCCCCCACGCGGGCCAAAGCGGGTGCGCGCCAACAGTGGCATACGGCAAGCGCTAGGGCATCGGCGGCGTCGGCAGGCTTGGGTGCTTCACTCAAGCCAAGGATACGGGTAATCATTACCGTCATCTGCTTCTTATCGGCGCGGCCATTGCCGGAGATGGCTTTCTTTACCTCAGACGGGGTGTACATGTGCACTGGGATGTTGCGCTCAGCAGCAGCAAGCACCACTACCCCAACCACATGGGCGGTCTGCATGACGGTGGAGACCTCGCCGCGTTCGAAGACGCGCTCGATAGCGACCACATCGGGACGGTAATCATCCATCCACTCTTTAACTGCCACCGAAAGACGCAGCAGACGCTCGGTTAGCTCTTTATCGCTCGGCGTACGCGCCACGCCGACTGCCACGGGAATCACCGCGCGACCGCGCCCAGCCTGGACTACCGAAAGGCCACAGCGGGTAAGCCCTGGGTCAATGCCCATGACGCGCAAGCCTTCAAGGTTCACGGCAAGCCTTTCTGTGGGTAGTTGGATTTGGAATCCGAGCGAAGTTCAGGAAAAAGATCCTCCCACATCATACACACACATGTTCTAAAAATGGAGCGGGGTTAAAACGAGCAACCGCGCCTTTTCTCCTTATCGCCTACGCGAGGCGGAGAATAAGGCGCGGTGCGAAGTGGCAGAGCCTGGCTAAATGCTAGTCCTGCTCGAGCTCGGCCAGAACCTCTTCAGAAAGATCCATGTTGGTGTAGACGTTCTGCACGTCATCGGATTCTTCCAGCGCGTCGATGAGGCGGAAGATCTTACGAGCATCAGCGGCACCCAGCGGAACCTCAACGGATGCGCGGAAGTCGGTCTCATTGTCGTCGACCTCGATGCCAGCCTCAACCAGGGCTTCCTTAACTGCCGGGATATCGCCCGGCTGGCAGACAACCTCGAACTTCTCGCCCAGGTCGTTGACCTCTTCAGCGCCTGCTTCCAGAACTGCCATCAGGACGTCATCCTCGCTCAGCTCGCCCTTGTTGACCAAAACAATGCCGGTGCGGGAGAACATGTAGGCAACGGAACCGGACTCGCCGAGGTTGCCGCCGTTCTTGGACATTGCGGTGCGAACATCGGTGGCTGCACGGTTGCGGTTATCGGTAAGGCACTCGATGAGCATTGCCACACCGTTCGGGCCGTAGCCCTCGTACATGATGGTCTCCCAGTCGGCACCGCCGGCCTCTTCGCCGGAGCCGCGCTTACGGGCGCGCTCGATGTTATCGTTCGGCACGGAGGCCTTCTTGGCCTTCTTGATCATGTCATCGAGAGTCGGGTTAGCAGCCGGATCGCCACCACCGGTGCGGGCCGCGACCTCGATGTTCTTAATCAGCTTGGCAAATTCCTTGCCACGCTTGGCATCGTTAGCAGCCTTCTTGTGCTTGGTAGTAGCCCATTTGGAGTGTCCGGACATTTCATCCCTTTCATTGTGGCTCTATGAAACTGCCTGCAATTATACGGACGGGCGTAGAGCAGTTGAAAACAGCCCCCACCGTTTTCCGGCGTTTGAGTGAATATTTTTCTAGACGTTTTGCCAATTGCCGTTGTGCGAGCCTACCTGCATGCCCTCGCGCACCGTTCGGGTAAGCCCTTCCTGGACCACCACGGCAACCAAATCCCCGCCTTGGTTAAAGATCTTTCCGGTGGCCAGACCTGTCGCATTCTGCGCGGATGGTGATTCCTGCACATACAGCAACCACTCATTAACACGCACTGGACGCAGGAACCAGATCGAGTGATCCAGGCTGGCAAGCTGTACTTGCTCGCCTTGGTGTGGCAGCAGCGAAGCACGGATTAAGGTCATGTCAGACATATAGGCAAGTGCCGCACGGTGGGCATCCTGGCTGCTTTCTGACGCCGCAAATTCTTGCGAGGTATTGCGGAACCACACGTAGCGGAACCCAGCGCCTGTGGCTTCGGCAAGTTCAGGGTCACGGCTTTCCTGCGGGACCAAACGGATATCCCAGTCTTCCCACTCGCGCAGGATGATGCGTGTGGAATAAGGAGCACCACCACCGCCGGCGGCGGCAGCCTCCTCCGGGCCCATAACCTCCGGCATGGCGTCCTGGTGCTCAGGACCAAAGTCATCGGCGATGTGGAAACCCGCGTTGAGCATGAAAATCAGGCGATCGTCTTGGAAAATGCGCACCTGACGGGTAGCAAAGGAACGGCCGTCCCGCACGCGCTCTACCTCGGCACGCGCAGGCGCGGCGGCATCACCCGGGCCCACGAAGTAGCCATGCAAGGAATGCACGAGCTTTCCTTCAACGGTGTGCTGGGCTGCAGCGAGCGCCTGGGCCACCACCTGCCCGCCAAAGGTGCGCGCAATCTGGGACGGAACCATGGGCACGGAAAAGACATCACCCTGAGCCTTTTCGTGCAGCGGCGCTACATCAATAACCTCGCACACCTTAGCCATTACCTACGCGGGACTCCCCTCTTTGCTCAACGCGCAATCTTAACGTGCGCTCTTCACACGCAACCCTGCCAACTTTACCTGTGCGCCGGGCTAGCGCGTAGGATATGCCGCATGTCTTTTTTACGCCCTGCTCGCCTGCACCGCGTCGTTGCCTACCTGGAGATGTTCACGTGGGCATTTCTTATTTTTTCTATGGTTCTGAAGTACTCCGGTGTGACGGAGGCTCTAACTCCTATCGCTGGCGGTATCCACGGTTTGGTTTCCTCTGCTTCATCGTCGTGGGCGTCATGGTGTGGATCAATAACAAGTGGTCCTTTGGCCTGGGCATGTTGGGGCTTATCGTTTCGGTCATACCTTTTGCCGCGCTCCCGTTTGCGCTATGGGCGGACAAGCACGATAAGTTCCTGCCGCATTGGCGCTTTAGCGATTCTGAGCAGCCACACGGCCTTGCCGAGCAGCTTTTGGCCCAGGTAGTGCGCTTCCCAGTGCGCACTCTGAGCGTGTTCGTCGTAATCATTGCGCTGGTCTTTGGCGTTCTGCTGATGCTCGGCCCACCCGTCGATGTCGAATCCACTATCGAGTCGAACATCTAATAGCATTATTTAGGTGAAAATTTTTCGTTCCGTTCCAGCAGTGTGGACTGGCTGGATTTGTTTCCGGCTTATCCTCATCGGACTGCTGCAATGGGATAACGTCCCGCTAGGAGATATCTCCTATTACTTCTCCGGGCGTTTTGGGGCGAACTCCTCGGATATGACCGAGTACCCGCACCCTGGCACGTGGCCTTCGATTCTCGTCGGCTGGTTGAGCGGCCCGAATCAGACCAGCTTTACCGTTATTTTTACAGGACTGTGCCTGCTTGTCGACGCCGCTTTCCTCATGGTCTTGCTTCACGGCTGGCGCCGCAAGCCGCAGGCCTTCGTCGCCGCATGGTTTTGGGTCATCTTTGGAACCGCAGTGGGCCAGGTCTTTGTCTGGCGCCTCGATATTTTTCCGGCTCTGGCAGTTGCTGCCGCAGGAATGCTTCTTGGCCGCAACTCGCGGCTTGCAGCGGCGTTGCTTGGCCTTGCCACCACGATGAAGCTGTGGCCGGGCGTGCTCGCCGCAGGCCTGGTTGGCCGCTTCAATGCCCGTGCGACTTGGCAGCGCCTTAGCGCGTTCTTCGCTTCCATCGTGGGCATCTGCCTGCTCGTCATCACCTTCAATGACGTCGAGCGCCTCATTTCCCCGCTGCGCTACCAGGGAGTACGGGGACTACAGGTGGAATCGATACCTGCAACACTTCCGGTATTTGCCTCGCATCTTTTCCCGGACACTTGGTCCATCGGCTACGCTGCCTCCAAGAGTTTTGAAATCACCGGCCCTTGGGTTAGCGCGCTGTTAGTTCTTAGCAACGTTTTGACCTTGGCGATGCTGTTTTTCGCTATCGGCTTCGCACTCATGCGCTTCCGCAACGGCAACTGGGGTGCGCGCAGCACGCTGGCCTTTTTCATCACGATGATCTGCCTGCTTTTTATCAGCAACAAGGTCTTTTCCACCCAGTACATCATCTGGCTCGGCCCGATCTTGGCGATAGCGCTCAAGCATGCCTGGCCGCGTGCCTCATCGGTTGCACATCAACATATCGACGAAAAAGTAGGCAAAGTGCTGCGCAACCTCGCACTGTGCACGCTTGCTGCGGCGGCACTGGGCACACTGGTCTACCCGTTCAACTATGACGCGGTACTCTACGCGGGCCGCGACGGCCTCTTCCCTGCTTTCTTGCTGCTGGCGCGCAACGTGCTCATCCTCGTGATGACAGGCCTTGCTTTGTCTTGGCTGCGCTTGGAGCTCAAGCGCGAAAACACTAGCTCTACCAAGCAAACAGCTCAGTAGCAGGAACTACTCAGTGATCCGCAGCTGACTGAGCTCGAAGAACTCCGGCAGCGGTGCCGTGCCGCCCAGGCGGAACATGCGCACAAGGGGGCGTAGGCGTAGCGAGCGGGTATCGCTGACCGCTTCGTTGTAGAAGCGATGAGCAAGGTGGATGCGCCCCTCGGCGTCGGCAAGCAATGCGGGGCGCTCGGCAAAGCGCTCGTTGACCGCGATAGACAGCTCCCGCTCGTGGGCCGAACGCGTCTCAAAATGGCCCTGGGTAAGCTCGCTCGACTCCGCGCGGGAGGCAACCTCCTCCAGCTCTGGCGCTAGCGCTGCGACGACTGCGGCGCGGCGGTCAAGGGTGGCCTCCAGCTGCGCCAAAGCCGCATCCGTGCGGATGTGCAGGGAGTTCAACCGCTGCGCGGTGAAATAGGCCCACATCAAGATGAGCACGAGCGCGACGATCACGATAACCAGTTCTACTGCCATAGTCTTTTCCTGCTCTTAAATCTGCTGTGGGTAAAGGGCGGCAACGCCCGCTTCTACTTGGTGCGGACCTTAGTTCCGTCCTGCACAGTCTCATAAACCTTCATCACGGCAGCGGCCACATGGTCCCAATCGTAGGTGCGAGCACGCTCGGTACCGGCTTCAACTAAAGCATTGCGCTTATCTTTGTCTTGCAGGACAAGGTTGAGCACCCGCGCGAGGTCGCGGGCATCCTCGTTGCGGAACAACGCACCGGCTGGGGTTTCAGAATCGGCGTCGCAAACGGCGGCAAAGGCTTCAAGATCGGAAGCTACCACCGCGCAACCTGCAGCCATCGCCTCTACCAGGACGATGCCGAAGCTTTCGCCGCCGGTGTTAGGAGCGACATAGATATCAGCGCGGCCGAGGATCTCCGCCTTTTCCACATCGCTCACGCGGCCAACGAAATCCACTCCCTCAACCTCACGCGGGCGGCCGCCGCCCATGACGGTGACCTTGACGTCCGTGTCCACCATCGTGAGAGCCTCCAGCAAAATATCCAGGCCCTTGCGTGGCTCGTCGAGACGCCCCAAGAACACAATCTCGGGCACCTTCTGCCCGGATTGCCCTGGCTGCCCTTCTTGGTCTGGTTGCGCAGCGACGCGCTTGCGGGCAGCCGCATACACGGAGGTATCCACGCCATTCGGAATAAGTACTGGGTCGCCGCCGAGTTGTTCCACCTGCCAGCGGCGGGCCATCTCTGAGACGGCAATGCCGCCGCGCACCTTCTCCAGAATTGGTGTGAGGAAAGGCTTGGCCAGCTTCAACACGAGCGAGCTAGAAGCCGAGGCGTGATAGGTCGCCACGATGGGACCTTTGGCTTGTGCCAACGCAACCATGGAGTAGCTCGGCGAGTTCGGCTCATGGATGTGCAGCACGTCGAAGTTGCCGCGTTCGATAAACTTCTTGGCGTTGCGCTTTACCTGCGGGCCTACGGACAAGCGGGCCACGGAGCCGTTGTAGGTAATCGGAATGGCGCGCCCGCCTTTCATAACAAAGCTCGGCAGCTGTGTCTCCGGCGCTGCTGGGCCAAGGACCTCCACGTGATGGCCTTGCTCGATAAAGACGGTGGCCAAATCCAAGATGTGGGCCTGCACGCCGCCTGGCTCATCAAAGGAATACGGGCATACGATTCCGATACGCACTACTGCCTACTTCCTTACTTTTTACCGTCATCTTCGAGCTTTTCTTGGGACGTACGTTTGTCCTTGGCTGCGCGGCGTGCGGCGCGTTCGGCCGCGCGGCGTTTAACGTCTACATTCCACTGCGGCTGCAGCATATGCCAGTCCGCCGGGTGGGCCTTGATGTTCGCGGCGAAGCCATCGGCTAGGCGTTGGGTAGTCTCCTGCACATTGGTGACTTCCACCTGCGGGCTGACGGAAAGGCCCCAGCCTTCATCCTCGAACCAGGAGTGGACCACGTGCAATGCCGCCCCGGTTTCCATGGCCAGGCGGGCTGGGCCGGCAGCCATGTTGGCTTCCTCGCCCATGAAGTCGACCGTGACACCAGTACGAGTGAGGTCGCGCTCGGCCACCAGGCAGACCACGCCACCGGCTTCCAAGACTTCCTGGAGCCGGCCAAAAGGTGAGGTCTTCTCTCCGGTCAGGGCGATGACCTCAAAGCCTAGGGACTCGCGGAAGTCCACGAAGGCGTCGAAAAGCACCTCCGGCTTGAGCCTTTCTGCAACCGTGGTGAATTGGCCATAGTGGCCCACCAGAAACACCCCGGCCATGTCCCAGTTGCCAGTGTGCGGAAGCACCAAGATGACGCCTTTGCCGCGGGCCATGGACTCGTCGAAGTTCTCTAAGCCCTGCAAACCGGAAAGCAGCTTGGAGTGCAGATCCGGGTCCTGATGGATCAACGGCAGGCAGAATGCCTCCCGCCAGTAGCGCATATAGGAACGCATGGAATTGCGCACCAACTCGCGAGTGACGTTTTCTGGGCCCACCGCGCGCGCTAAGTTTCGGCGCAGTTGCTCCATGCCGCGGCCATCATCGCTGGCGCGGTCTGCGCCCCAGTCAAAAAGGCGCTTGGCCCACTTCTCCGGCAACAAACGCACCAACCGCCACCCAGCTAAGTAGCCGGCGGCAGACAGTCGCTCACGGTCTAATCCAGGAAGAAGGGCCATAGGCATTAATCCTTAAAGGTCTGGGGTGAAACGGGCCTTCGTGTCCTGGCGGGCAGCCTGGACCATGCGCTGAATGACGGTAAAGATGGAACCGAATACAAGGATCCACAGGGCGATCTCGATGGCGTCAGGAACGCCCAAGCCCTCCAAGCCAATACCGGCCAGGCCGATGATGAGGCGCTCTGGGCGCTCGATCAGGCCGCCGACCATCTTGAAGCCAGAAGCCTCGCCGCGGGCCTTGATATAGGAAATGACCTGCGAAGAAACCAGCACGATGAGGCAGGCCACCACGTGGATGGGGCGAGCGTTATCGACGTAGACCAGCCAGTACAAGATGGCAGAAAACAGGGCTCCGTCGGTGATGCGATCACAGGAGGCATCGAGAGTCGCGCCAAACTTGGACCCGCCCGTGGTCATGCGGGCCATCGTGCCGTCGAGCATGTCAAAGGCCGCAAAGAGACCAGAGAGCACCGCTGCCGCGAACAGGTGATCCAGAGGAATGCAGACGACTGCGATAGCAATGGTGACAAGAGTTCCGACGATGGTGACCACGTTGGGGGTCAGCCCCATCTTCAGAAACAGCTTTGCCACGGGTTCCACGACGACTGCCGCTGGCTTTCGCCCGTGAACGCTAAGCATGGGAATCCTCCTCATCGATCTCCCGCCAGCCTTGGGCCAAAAGGGCGCGAGTCTCTTGTAATAACTGAGGCAACACTTTAGTGCCCTCCAAGACAGTCATAAAGTTGCTGTCACCGGCCCACCGGGGAACCACATGCAAATGTAAGTGATCTCCCACAGAACCGCCAGACGCCTTGCCCAGGTTGAAGCCCACGTTGATTGCTTCCGGTTTGGACACGCGCTTTAAAACACGTACCGCCTTCTGGGCGAAGGCCATCAGCTCGTGGGATTCCTCTAGAGTCAAGTTCTCCAGCTGGGATTCCTTGCGATAAGGCACCACCATTAAATGTCCCGAGTTATAGGGAAAAGGTTCAGCAAAGCGTAGACATACTCGCCGCGGGCAATGATTAGCCCGTCCTCATCGCTGCCTTTGGGAGCCTCAACGAAGGGGTCCTTCGAACGCTTCGAGATATACGCCATCCGGTAGGGAGCCCACAGCCGCTCAAGGCGGTCTGGTTCCCCTGCCCCGGAATCGACGTATTGCTCGTTAGCGTCGTGCACTGATCAACTCTTCGTTCGGCTGCTCGTTGATGCGCTCAGCAACCCATGCAGCAATGAGCTCGATAGCCTCATCCACCGGCACGCCGTTGACCTGCGAACCGTCGAGGAAGCGGAAAGAGACGGCATTTGCGTCGACGTCGCGCTCGCCGGCGAGCAGCATGAAAGGCACCTTGCCGGTGGGGTGATTGCGGATCTTCTTCTGCATGCGGTCGTCAGAGGTATCCACGTCGGCACGGATGCCGCGCTTGCGCAGCTTCGCAGCGATCTCCTCCAAGTGCGGGGAGAACTCGTCTGCAACCGGGATGCCAACTACCTGGTGCGGAGCCAGCCATGCCGGGAATGCGCCGGCGTAGTGCTCCAGCAGCACGCCGAAGAAGCGCTCGATGGAGCCGAACAGCGCGCGGTGGATCATAATCGGGCGCTGCTTGGTGCCGTCGGACGCGGTGTACTCGAGCTCGAAGCGCTCCGGCAGGTTGAAGTCCAGCTGCACGGTAGACATCTGCCAGGTACGGCCGATGGCATCGCGCGCCTGCACGGAGATCTTCGGGCCGTAGAAAGCAGCACCTGCAGGATCTGGAACCAGGTCCAGACCGGACTTTTCAGCCACCGACTGCAGGATGGAAGTAGAACGCTCCCAGATCTCGTCGGTACCGACATACTTGTTGGGATCCTTGGTGGAAAGCTCCAGGTAGAAGTCATCCAGGCCGTAGTCCTTCAACAAGGAAATGATGAAGTCCAAAACCTTGGTCAGCTCTTCTTCCAGCTGCTCCGGGGTGCAGTAGATGTGGGAGTCATCCTGGGTAAAGCCGCGAGCACGGGTCAGGCCGTGGATAACGCCGGACTTCTCGTAGCGGTAGACAGTACCGAACTCGAACAGACGCAGCGGCAGCTCGCGGTAAGAACGGCCACGGGAACCGAAGATGAGGTTGTGCATCGGGCAGTTCATCGGCTTCGCGTAGTAATCCTGCGGCTGCTTGGTGCAGTTACCGTCCTCGTCATACTCGCCGTCCAAAGCCATGGCCGGGAACATGCCGTCCGCGTAGAAGTCCAGGTGGCCAGACTTCTTGAACAAGTCTCCCTTGGTCAGGTGCGGGGTGGAGACGAAGGAGTATCCATCCTCGATGTGACGGCGGCGGGAGTGCTCTTCCATCTCCATACGCACGATGGCGCCGTTCGGGTGGAAGACCGGGAAGCCGGAGCCAATCTCATCCGGGAAGGAGAAAAGGTCAAGCTCCTGGCCCAGACGGCGGTGGTCACGCTTTTCTGCCTCCGCAATCATGTGCTGGTAGGCCTCAAGCGCCTCCTTGGACTCGAAAGCGGTGCCGTAGATGCGCTGCAGACCAGCCTTGGACTGGTCACCGCGCCAATAAGCAGCCGAGGAACGGGTCAAGGTAAACGCCGGAATGTACTTGGTGGTTGGCAGGTGCGGACCACGGCAGAGATCGAACCACTCCACCTCGCCGGTGCGCGGGTTGATGTTGTCGTAGTGCGTCAGATCGCCTGCTCCAACCTCTGCTGCCTCATCGGAGTCTGGGTCAACGTTGCCCTTGTCCTGGATGAGCTCCAGCTTGAATGGCTCTTCAGTAAGTGCCGCCTCTGCTTCCTCGTTGGAGGAATACACGCGGCGTTCAAAGCGCTGACCAGTCTTGATGATCTTCTTCATGCGCTTTTCGATCTTCTTCAGATCCTCCGGCGTGAAAGGCTCGGCGGTCTGGAAGTCGAAGTAGAAGCCGTTTTCAATGGCCGGACCGATACCCAGCTTGGTACCCGGGAACTCAGCCTGAACTGCCTGTGCCATCACGTGTGCAGTGGAGTGACGGATGACAGCGCGGCCGTCCTCCTCGCTTGCTGCAACTGGGGTGAATTCGGCGTCGGCAGTCGGCGTATGCGAGAGATCGTAGAGAGCTCCATCGGCGCCGCGTACGACGACGACTGCCTCTGGGCCCTTGTTTGGAAGCTCGAGCTCCCGCATTGCTGCGCCTACGGCAGTGCCTGCTGGCACCTTAAAAGGCTCGTAGTTCACCGGTACAGCTGGAATCATTTCCGCCATTTAGACTTGCGCTCCTTATGCGCTCACGCTTCGATCGACATACCTGGCCGACCAAAGCTAATCGTAGAGTTACAGCGAAAGATTCTACCCCGCTTAACCCTCAAGAAGCGACTCGCCCCAGTAGGAGTTAGAGGTGGTACCGGCCGGTACAAAGTACATGGCTGAGCCGATGTGGGTAATCCACGTATTGAGCAAATCTTGCTCATCAAGGCGGGCTTGAATGGGCTCAAATTGCTTACTCGGATCCTTTTGATAACAGATGAAAATCTGCCCTGCATTAGACAGCTCACCTGGGTTTTCCGCGCTCGGTGGGAGGTTGTAGTTGAACGGCCGGCGCAGAATCTTCTGCTCCGGATGGTCCTTCGGCGGATGGGCGCGCGCCACGTGGGATGCCGGGTCAATTGCCTTCAATCCGAACTTATCGCGCGCGTTGAGGTCCACGGCATCGAATTCCTCGGTGCCGTGCATCGGCGCACCGGAGTCCAGCTTGCGGCCAGTGGAGTTTTCCCTGGAAGCGCGGTCAAGCTCTTCCCACGCGTCCAGATTCATGTGGATTCGGCGCACGACCATGGCGCTGCCGCCGGCGAATTTTCCTTTATCGATCCAGACCTGCTCCCGGAATTCCTCTGGAGTGTGCGGATTGACAGTGCCATCCTTTTGCCCGAAGAGATTGCGCGCGGTCTCCCCCTTCTTCGCGGCGCCGTTGGCATGACCAAAGCCCTGCTGTACCCACTTGGTGTCCACGTAGCTCGCACCCGCACGGGTCATGTGCCGCATCACGTGCGCCGCCGTTAGCGGATCATCGCTGCAAATCTGCAGCACCACATCGCTTTGGCCCCATTCCGGGCGCAACTTATCGCGCTTGTACGCGCGCACATCCCGGAGCCACTCCGGCTTGGCGACGCCCGTCCGGGCAAAGAAGCCTTCTCCCCAACCGCAGGTCACGGTAAGGCTAGCCGGGGTTTGCGCTAGCTCCGGCTCCAGGCTGCCCAAGGGGTTTTCTGCGGTGCACAGTCGGCGTGCGTCCTCAGTCCACAACCGCATCAGTGCCTTGGCGCCTCGCTTGGTGGTGGAATCTTTTAAGTCAAAGCCCACGAGCGCCACGTGTGCCTGCGGCGGGGTCTCGATTCCGGCCTGGTGCTCGCCATCGAATGCGACGATATTATCGCCCATGATCTCGGCTGCTTCATCCTGCGCTGGCTGCCCAGCAGCAGCTGCCGCACCAGACCCAGAGTCAGAATCGTCGCGAGAAGGTGAAGCGCAGCTGGCCACCGCCACCGCGCTGGCCGCGACGGCGCCGCCAACCAGCAGGCCGCGTCGGCTCAAAAACTCCGTGGTCTCACGCGCGGAGGAAGATGCAGATTTTAAGGACTCATCCATGTTCTTTTCCCTACTACTCATTCCAATGCTGGCGCGTGAGTAATCCACCCGCGCGTCGGCTTTAGCCTTTAGTGGTGCGAGTGCTCGCCGTGCTCCATCGAACCGTGGTCCATAGAGCCATGATCCATCGAACCGTGATCCATGCCCGACATGTCGCCGTGGTCCATAGAGCCATGATCCATGCCAGACATGTCGCCGTAGTTCTCATCGCCGGCGCCGATTTCGCGCACCGGCACCTCACCGGCCTCGACCTTGGAACCGTCCTCAAGCAAGAGGGTGACCTTGACCGTCTCGCCTGCCATGACTGGTTCCTTCACGCCCATCAGCATGAAGTGATCGCCGCCTGGCTTGAGTTCTGCGGTGCCACCGGCCGGAATCTTCAGGCCGCCTTTCTTTTCCTGCATTACACCGTCAACAACCTCGTGCACCTGGTTCTTCTCGGCGTTGATGGAGGAGCTAAAGCCAGTGACGGTGATGTCCTTGTCGGAATCGTTATGGATGGTGCCGAAGATGGCAGTCATCTCCGCATCCTCAGCCATGGCGCGAACCACGCCGTCCTCGATGGTGACATCGCCTGCCTGCTTATCGGAGGCGCTTGCGCTTGCCGGAGCCGCGCTGGTTGCAGCTTCCTTTTCGGCACCGGAATCCTGCTCGCTGTTGGAGCAGCCAGCCAGCCAGAGTGCGCTGACGGCAACGGCAGAAACAACGATATTACGCATCTTCATCATTAGATGTCTTTCTTGTCCAAGCTTTAAGGCGCGAAGGCACTCGTTTTATTTGTGCCTTGCCTGCGTCTTAAAAGGGGTGGGTGTTAAGAGTCCAGGTCATTTGCCCGGCGCATCTTTGCACCGGCCATGATGACCACGGCGACGATAGCCAGAACACCGACGATGCCCAGCGCCCACAGTGCGGCGGGCGGCAGGCCCTCGGAGTTGGTTTCATCTTGTTTAGCAGCAGCGTCATTCGCGTCATCGCCGTCTGCGGCATCGCCCGCTGCGCCGTCGGCAGAGCCGGCAACGCTAAACGGAACGGAACCACGGGTTGCATGCCCGTCCGAGGAGGTGATCTGGAAGCCCACCTGGTACTCGCCAGGTCCCGGCTTTACATCGTCCGGAACCTCGATGGTGAGCTCACGCTGTTTGATTTCGGGCTCGGCGTCGAAAAGCACCTCGCCCGTCTTAGTGTCGGTGACGGCGAAGGTGTTGAAGTCGTCCCTAGGTACTGCGGAAAACTCCAGAGTGATCTCCTCCGGAAACTCCTGCAGCGGAGAATCACTGACCACATTGCCGCCGATCACAGAGTCGTGTGCCAAGGCTGCAGGCGCGGACATGGCGAGCATGGACGCGGCAGCACCGAGCGCAAACAGACTGGTGGAGCGACGAAAGTGCATAGTTTTCTCCTCGAATTGCATGGCTTGCGAATGGGTAAATACATGCTATAACCGCACCCGAAACAATGGCCAATAACCTAAGCCTTGCTTAAAGCAAGTCAGGATACCAACCAACCGAACGAGCAGCGGTTGCCTAAGTAGTCGCTGCCCCATTCGACTTAGTTCCCTGTGCCATAGGAAATGTGTTAATGCACACTATTTTCGGTAAATGGTTAACGCCTCCATGCGGAAATTGACGCACCCGCCAATCGACGCCACGCCTGGTGGGTATGGCCGCCTGTACGAGATAGGACCTTTTAAATCAATTCAACGCAATCATCATTAATCAGCAGTGCCTGCCCATCACGCAAAAGCACCAGGTTCCAGTCTTTTCCGTACTTTTGAACCGTTTCACTAATAACCGAAATTGTGTATGGGCCAGTAGTTCCCTGTGCGTGAGGAACTACAACGTAGGGAGTAAGTGATAGAGCCGTACGATCATGCAATTCTGGAACAGCACCTGGATCATCCATAACGGAAATCGGTTCGACCGATGGCCCGGCAAGGACCGCACCCGCCGAGCTGCCAGCATATGGCAAACCGCCGCGAACCGCTTCAGAAAGCAGTTCGAAGGCACCAGACTTCTTTAACTCATACAGTACGCGGTAAGCATTACCGCTTGCGACGTAGACACAATCCGCCTTCTTTACTTGAGTCTCAAACTCTTCAAGCGTGGTATTCGCAACGGTCAGTGAAACAAAGTCGGATGCAATAGAAGCCACTTCTTCCCGCTCCTTCTGTGCAAACGACACTTCTTCCATCCCCACAGCAGCGTCATCGATGTACAAGATTTTGCCGTGTAAGAATTCGCGCAGCTGCGGATGAAGGTAGGACGCAAGAAACAGTTTCATGGTGCCAGTATGCATGAGCGCTCCAAGCGACGCAGCAATAAGCTCTGCAGGAGCTGCATTCTTCGCCGCTGAAATACAGCTCATCCGCATCAAGGTAATGCCAAAAGGGCTAAAGAGTCATAAGTGCTCTTGAAACTTTCAAAGTGCACGACAAAACGCTCCTGTCCGGAATCCCGAACAGGAGCGTTCTTATTTGAGCGGATGACGAGACTCGAACTCGCGACCCTCACCTTGGCAAGGTGATGCGCTACCAACTGCGCTACATCCGCATTCGGGATTCTTATCGAACCCCACTAGGTGCTTTAAGCACCTAGTGCGCGATACTGGGATTGAACCAGTGACC
>NZ_KV800715.1:113188-113488 GCF_001810285.1 Corynebacterium sp. HMSC071F07 | reverse complement strand
GCGCTACCAACTGCGCTACATCCGCATTCGAAAACCAGGCCCGGTTTTCTAGGCCCGTTTCTGGGCCTTGTGCGCGATACTGGGATTGAACCAGTGACCTCTTCCGTGTCAGGGAAGCGCTCTCCCACTGAGCTAATCGCGCTCGACACGCCAAAGCGTGTCAAAGTTGAGGTGGAAACGGGAATCGAACCCGTGTGCACGGTTTTGCAGACCGTTGCCTCACCACTCGGCCATTCCACCGTGGCGATACCGCCTCACACACAAGTGTGCTGGAGCGGATGACGAGACTCGAACTCGCGA
>NZ_KV800715.1:107327-113088 GCF_001810285.1 Corynebacterium sp. HMSC071F07 | reverse complement strand
GGAAGCGCTCTCCCACTGAGCTAATCGCGCCGATATTTTATTGTCAACACGCTAACCAGAATAGCTACCGATTAACGTCTTGGAGCGGATGACGAGACTCGAACTCGCGACCCTCACCTTGGCAAGGTGATGCGCTACCAACTGCGCTACATCCGCATTGCATCATACAAACTGCTGTGTGCAACAACCGTCTGCCGTGGTGCGAGTAGAAACATTATCGCGCACTTTCGAAGTTTCCAAATCCGCAGGATAATTAGCTGTTTTTACAGCGCTGTTTGATAGAGATTTTCACCGAGCGAATTACGTCGATGTGATTTTAGGATTCTCTTCAATAGACCGATTAGGAGTTGCCGCCGCCCTAGGTGTAGATTCAACACCGCACCGCGGTCCTATAGCTCAGTGGGAGAGCGTTCCGTTCACACCGGAAAGGTCGCTGGTTCAATCCCAGCTAGGACCACCGCTTTCTTAAAGCCGGCATCTTTTATTGAAGGATGCCGGCTTTGTTGTATCTCCTCGTTGTATCTCCTGCGCTGTTTCTCCACTAGGCTGGCCGGCATGAGCGAAAGCATTGATATATCCACGTTGGTCGGCCCTGACGAGCCGGGAATCCGTCTGATTGAGGTCTCTACCCTTTCTGGTTCGGCCACTATAGATGGCACCTCGGATGCCATGGGCAACGATAACGACGCCGCGTTGTTTGCAGCACTGCGCGAGTGGGCCGACGTCGCAGTAGTGGGTTCAGGCACGGTCAAGGCCGAGGATTATGAGGGCTCCTCCCCTGGCAAGGCACGCATTGCAGTGATGAGTAACTCGCTCGACTTAGATGTGGAGTCGAAGCTTTTTAATGTTGGAACTCCGCCCATCATTTTGACCCCGGACGAGAACCTGGGCACCACCGCGTCGAAGCGTTTGGAGGAAGCCGGCGCCACGTTGCTAGGCACTGGTGACGGCACGATCCCTTCCGTCGTGGAGGCACTTCGCGCGAAGGGCTGGTCCCGCATTAGCTGCGAGGGCGGCCCAGGCATCTATTCCCTTTTCATTGCCGCAGGCATGGTGGACAAGCTCTATTTGACCCTGGACCCGCATCTTTCGCCCACGGTTTCCCAGCCGCTGGTCCACGCGCCGGATGAGGAAACGGCTAATGCACAGCCGTTGAGCCTGTCGCTTGAAAGCGTAATCCCGGACGCTGACGGCACGGTGTTTCTGCGCTACGCCGTAGTAGACGCCCCGTAAACTGCACATCGTGAAATCTCCGAGTCTCTCTCCAACTGCTGACGCGTTGCCATTGGACACAAAATCTTCGTATGGCTCGCGAAGCATCAAGGTTTTTAAAACCGCGGCTTGGCCGATTGCACTGTTGTTGGTGTTCCATCGCGTTGTCATCGTCGCGTTAAACGGCACCACCACCGACGACTTTACTACCGTGCATTCGGCCATGCGCCGCTTCCTGCAAGGCATTCCCGTCTACGAGCAGGACTACACGCATGTCGATCCGCTCTATCTCTACAATCCAGGCGCCACGCTTTTACTTTCGCCCTTAGGGTGGATGGATCTCACGGTGGCGCGCTGCGGCTTCATTGTGGTCAATGCATTGGCTATCATCGGCGCCCTCGCCGTCCTCATCAAACTCGTCGGACGCAACCTGCGCAGCCCGGAATTTCCGGCCTCCATCATCTTGGCTTTTGCCACTGAGTCAGTGACCAATACCCTTGCCTTCACCAACATCAACGGCATTCTCTTCTTGGCCATGGCGATATTCCTCTGGGGCATTTTGGATTCGTACCGCCGCAGCCACATCATCGCGGGGTTGGTGTTGGGCTTGGCCATCCTCATCAAACCCCAGTTTGGGCCGTTGCTATTCCTAACGCTGGTAAAGAAGCGGTGGCTAAGTGCCGCCTTAAGCGTCGCGGTGCCGGTCATCTTCAACGCCGTCGCTTGGCCGCTTACCCCGGGCGCCAGCGGCTACCTGGACAAGCTTGTGCCTTATCTCGGGCAAACGCGCGACTTCGCCAACAGCTCGTGGCCGGGCGTGCAGGCTTATTTTGGGCTTGGCGACGCCCCGTTCTACGCCGTTTGGCTCGCCGCCGCCGCGGCGTGCGCGTTTAGCATCCTGGGCCTACTCAAATGGCGCGATACGGAACCGGTGTTCTGGGCTTTGACCACCTCAGGCGCAATTATGGCGGGAATCTTCTTCCTGTCCTCGCTGGGCCAGCAGTACTACTCCATGTGGCTTATCCCGCTGGTCTTTACCGTTTTTCTGCCGCGTTCGGTATTCCATACCGTCCCGGCGTGGTGCGTGGCATTTTTATTCCTCGCGCCAGTCAAGTGGACTTCGGTGCCCTGGCCCACCGCGGGATACTGGATGGCCGTGTTCAGCGCAACAATTGGCTGGGGCCTGCTGATTGTTTTGATTGCCGCATCGGTTGCCGGATGGTGGCGGCAGAATGAGACCAAGGTCTAGACTTCCCGGCATGACTGATTTCAAGCTCATTGCCGATACTGAATGGCGCAACCGGCTAAGCGCCGAGGAATACCGTGTGCTGCGTCAAGCTGGCACTGAGGCGCCTCACGTTGGTGAGTACACCAACACCACCACCGAGGGCGTGTACTCCTGCAAGGCCTGCGGAGCCGAACTTTCCGCTCTACGGAAAAGTTCGAGTCCCACTGTGGCTGGCCTTCCTTCTTTTCCCCATTGGTTGGAGAGGCCGTCATCGAAAGAGTTGATACCTCACACGGCATGACCCGCACCGAGGTGTTGTGCGCCAACTGTGAGTCCCACTTGGGCCACGTATTTACTGGCGAGGGTTATAACACCCCGACGGATCAGCGCTACTGCATCAACTCGATCTGCCTCAACCTCGAGGAAAAGCCCGTCGAGGATTAGGCTGCGTTTGCCAAATACCTAAGTAGGTTGCTTTAGGCAGCAGCCTAAGGCAACCTACTTAAGGCAGCACCGCGATGAGCTCGGCGACGCCCTTGACACGACGGCCGGTGTGGAAAGGAATCTCCTCGCGCACGTAGTGGCGGGCCTCGGTGTAGCGCATCAGGTACATCAGGTCGACGATGCGGTTTAGCTCTGGAGCCTCGAAGGCGAGGATCCACTCGTAGTCGCCGAGCGCGAAGGATGGCACGGTGTTCGCACGCACGTCTGGGTAGTCGCGGGCCTGCATGCCGTGCTCCATCAGGATGCGGCGGCGCTTTTCCTCATCCATGGTGTACCAGTCGTAGGAACGCACGAACGGGTAGACCGCAATCCAATCCCCTGGTTCCTCACCCATGATGAAGGAAGGCAGGTGGGATTTGTTGAACTCTGCCGGACGGTGCAGGGCGTTGCCCACCCAGGTCACCTCAGAGACTTGGCCGAGAACAGTCTCGCGGCGAAAGTCCGCAAATGCCTTCTGGATGTCCTCAAACTGCTCGGCGTGCCACCAGATCATGAAATCGGCAGAATCGCGCATGCCCGAAAGATCATAGATTCCGCGGACGGTTACCTTCCCTGCAGCTTCGAGAGCCGTGAAGAACTCCTGCGCCTGGGTCACGATGTCCGCGCGCTCGGTTCCCAGGGCACCCGGGATGACCTTGAACACCGCGTGTTGGGAATACTGCTGTACTGCGTTGAGCTCTTGGAAGTTAACCTTCGCCATAATGGACCGTCTCCTTGAAAAGCGGATTCATGTTGAAATACCTATCCATCATAAGTTGGATAGGCGGCCATTTCCATTTCCCCTGCCACCGCCCTGCCTCATTTGTCGGGCAGATCACCGAGTTCCGGCGCGCCTTCGCCCTATTCCGAGCCGAAAACTATAGCTTGAACCTCGTGAGCAATTCCGACGCAACTTCGAGCACCCCGGCAGGCGCCCCAATGAGCCTGCACGAGCACGCCGCAGCCAAGGCCACTTCCGCACAGGAAGAGGCAACGACGCCCACCGTCTTCAATGCCGCTGTAGATTCCATGCACGCGGCACAGCTGCGCCCCGAAATCACTTTGGGCACCATTCGCCCGCCGCAGCGCCTGGCGCCGTATAGCCACGCTGTTGGCCTGGAAATTGGCGACCCCGCGGAAGGCACCGACGTGGTTCCAACGGACGCCGAGGGCGATGCCTTCGGCCGCCTTATCCTCCTGCACGATCCCGGCGCCGAAGAGGCATGGGAAGGTGCTATGCGTCTGGTGGCCTATATCCAGGCAGATATGGACGATGCGGTCGCGGGTGACCCGCTGCTTCCCGACGTCGCTTGGCAGTGGCTCAACGAGGCCATGGAGGCCAACGGCGCAACGCACACCAACTTGGGCGGCACGGTTACCTCGACCGCCTCTGTCCGTTACGGCGAGATCGGCGGCCCGCCGCGCGCCTACCAGTTGGAGATGCGCGCCTCCTGGACTGCTGCGGATCTGAACCTAACCCCGCACGTTGAGGCCTTTGCCCAGGTTCTCGCGAACGTCGCCGGCCTGCCTCCGGAGGGCGTTACAGAGCTCGGACGTTAACTACGGCTCCGTGTCACACCAGACTTGTAGGCTGGCTACTATGACTGAATTGCGGACCAGACCGGCGGAAGGCACTCCAGAGGTTTTGCGCACCGCGGCGGAGTTTAAAGCCGCGGCTAGTGCGCTGGCAGTTGGCGAGGGCCCTTTCGCTATCGATACTGAGCGTGCGTCCTCGTATCGATATGATGACCGCGCATTTTTGGTTCAGGTGCGCCGCAAAGGCGCCGGAACCTTCCTCTTTGCACCGGAGGGTAAACGCAAACAGCTCACGGCAGCGCTTGCGCCGGTGCTTAATGATTCCGCGTGGGTAGTCCACGCCGCGCCCTCAGATTTGCCGTGCCTGGCCTGGTTGGGGCTATATCCAGGCACTCTTTTTGATACTGAACTCGCCGCCCGCATGGCAGGGTTTGAGCATGCGAATTTAGGCTCCATGGTTGCAGAGCTTTTCGACGTCGAGCTAGAAAAAGGCTACGGCGATGCTGACTGGTCTGAGCCGAACTTGAGCCTGGACTTGCGTGCCTATGCGGCCCTCGACGTCGAGTTGCTCTTAGAGCTCGCGGAGGCCTTGCGCGATATCTTGGCTGAGCAAGACAAACTCGACTGGGCCTATGAAGAATTCGCGGCAATCGTGGCCGAGCATGCCGGCATCAAGGAGCCGGCGCCACGTACCTGGCGCGGGCTCAAGGGGCTCAAGGCCCTTCACAAGTCGGAACAGCTCATCGTGGCGAAGCTGCTGTGGACCAAGCGGGAGAAGATTGTCCGTGAGACTGACACCGCACCAACCCGCGTCTTGCCGCACCGCGTGCTCGTGGACATCGCACGCCAGCTGCCCGATTCTCCCCGCGATTTTGCCCGCATCAAGGGCGTGCCGCGCAAGCGCCACGGGGCGGGCCTGCAGTGGCTGGCGGTAGTCCAACAGGCGCGCGAGATAGATCGGCGCGAGTGGCCGAGCAAGAAGCGGGAGCCTTCCCGCGTTCCTTCCAAGACGGTGTGGAACAAGGACCACCCGCATCTGTGGCGAGTGTTCCAGGACCTGCGCACCGATTGCGAAGAGCTCGGTGAGGAATTGGGCATGCCGTGGGAAATCATCATCAAGCCCGCCACGTTGCGTGCGGTGGTGTGGGCCGCTGGCTGCCCGCCGCAGGCACGACGCGAGGGTTCCGTGGGCGGACTCGTCACAGACGAAAGCGATATCGCGCCTTTCCTACGGGATGAAGGAGCCAGAGAATGGCAAATCGAGCTCCTTCAACCGATTCTGGAAGAAGGGCTCGATTATTC
>NZ_KV800715.1:87460-107227 GCF_001810285.1 Corynebacterium sp. HMSC071F07 | reverse complement strand
CCCAGCCAGTCCTCGACGGCTGCGGCGATTTCCTCCGGGGTGAGGCTGTTTTCCTCCAGCACTTCGCCGCGGCTTGCGTGGCGTGGGAAGTAGTTGGCCACGCCCATGCGGCGCAGCGGCGTATCCACCTCAGCGGCATTCAGCGCCTCTGCGATCATGGAGCCGATGCCGCCACGGATGATGCCGTCCTCGACGGTGACCACGAGGTCGTGGTCTGCCGCGAGGCCAACCAGGGACTGCGGTACCGGAACCACCCAGCGCGGGTCGGCGACGGTGACGTTGTAGCCGCGCTCTTCGAGCAGCTTCGCGGCGTTGCGGGAACGGGTGCTCATCGCGCCGATGGCAACGAGCAGGATGTCTGGGACATCGGAGGCAGCTTCCTCAGCATCGTTGTAGTAGATGATGTCCACACCGTCGGAAAGCTGGTCCACTGCTTCGATGTCATCAAGCAGGTTGCCCTTGGGGAAACGCACGACGGTTGGTCCGTCGTTGACCTCGAGGGCCTCGTTGAACAGCTCGCGCAGGCGGGCGCCGTCGCGAGGAGCGGCGATGCGCATGCCTGGGACGATGCTCATCAGGGCCATGTCCCACACACCGTTGTGGGAAGGGCCGTCGGAGCCGGTGACGCCAGCGCGGTCCAAGACAATGGTCACCGGCAGCTTCAGCAGCGCGATGTCCATGATGACCTGGTCCACGGCACGGTTCAGGAAGGTCGAGTAGATGGCAACCACCGGGTGCATGCCGGCTAGCGCCAAGCCAGAGGCAGAAGCCATCGCGTGCTGCTCTGCGATGCCGACGTCGAAGAAGCGCTCTGGGAAGCGCTCCTCAAAAGGCGCCAGGCCGGTAGGACCTGCCATGGCAGCGGTAATCGCCACGATGTCCTCACGGTTTTCTGCCGCCTTAATGAGTTCCTCGGAAAAAGCTGCGGTCCAACCCGGCTGCTTCTGGCCCTTTGCCACGCCGGTGACTGGGTCGATGGCACCGGTGGAGTGCATCTGATCCTTCGGCTCGTTGACGGCTGGGGCAAAGCCGTGGCCCTTTTCCGTTACGGTGTGGACGATGATTGGGCCGTCGTAGTCGCGGGCGTAGGAAAGCGCGCGCACCACGGCGTCGATGTCGTGGCCATTAATGGGGCCAACATACTTAATGCCAAGCTCTGGGAACATCTCGGTAGGCATGACGGTGGACTTCACGCCGTCCTTGATGGCATGCAGCGCATCGAAGGTGCGCTCGCCGACCCAGCCCATGGACTTCAGGCGCTTTTTGCCCTGTTCCATGATCTCGTCGTAGCCATGCTGGGCACGGATACGGCCCAGGTTCTCGGATAGACCGCCGATGGTCGGCGAATAGGAACGGCCGTTGTCGTTGACGATGATGACGGCGTTGCGTTCTTTATCGGCTGAGATGTTGTTGAGCGCTTCCCAGCACATGCCGCCGGTCAACGCGCCATCGCCCACGACGGCCACGGCGTTGCGGTGGTTCTCACCCTTGATCTTGAAGGCCTTGGACAAGCCATCGACGGTAGAAAGCGCGGCAGAAGCGTGGGAGGACTCGGTCCAGTCATGCTCAGACTCGCCGCGATCGGTGTAGCCGGAAAGACCGTCCTTCTGGCGCAGGGTATCGAACTGATCGGTGCGCCCCGTTAACATCTTGTGCACGTAGGACTGGTGGGAGGTATCGAAAACGATGGCATCCCGCGGGGAGTCAAACACGCGGTGGATGGCCACGGTCAGCTCCACGACGCCCAGGTTAGGCCCTAGGTGGCCGCCGGTGACGGAGACCTTCTCAATCAGACGTTGACGAATTTCATCAGCCAACTGGCGCAGTTGTGCTGGGGAGAGAGCCTTCAAATCGCGAGGCGACGCAATGGTATCCAGAATGGTCATGGAGCGGCCTTCTTCTCCTTCTTGTCAGTTCTTTTTCTTTTCTACCGTACCCGTTCCTGCGCTAAGGGCGGCAATCCTCGAATTAGCTTGGGTGTTAGCCGCGGCGGCTGGGGCAAGGCTATTTATGCGGCTGCAGCAGCGCCATCGTCTCGAAGTGATGCGTTCCGGGGAAGGCGTTGAGCATGGTCAAGCGTTTGAGTTCATAGCCGACCTGCTTCCACGCCTTGATGTCGCGAGCGAAGGTTGCTGGGTCGCAGCCCACATGGACGACGCTGCGTGGTGCGGCGCTAGCGACGGAACTTACGACGTCGTCTCCAGCACCGGTGCGCGGTGGGTCAAGGACCACGAAGCGCGGTGCGGGCAGCTGCGCCGCAGACGTTTCCACCTTGGCGCTGCGGAACTCCACGGAGTACGGCGCCAGGCAATCCTGCTTAGTGGCAGCTGCTGCCGGCGAGTAGTCCACGGAGTAAATTTGCGGGGAGGCAAAGTCTGCAGGTTTCTCGGCCGCTCCGCTGCTTACCAGGGCGTCGTGCAGCGCGGGCACGAAAAGGCCCACGCCTCCATAGAGGTCCCAAGCCACAGCGGATTCTCCAGAAGAATCCGCCGGTGCTGACGAAGCAGAGAGCCACTCACGCACGAGCGAGGTATAGGCCTCGGGTGCGGCGCGGTGAGCCTGCCAAAATGCGGTGGCCGGGAAGGTAAAGGCGTGCTCTCCTACCTTTTCGACCACGGTGCCGGTGCCTTCAATGACTTCGCGGACGGTTTCGACTCGGCGCCCGCGTTTGTCACGGCGGGATTCCACGACGTGGCGGTTTCCCTCGCTGTCCATCACGGCGATGACTTCAGCACCCGGGGTGAAACGGCGGGCGTCCTCCCCCACGATTCCGTCGACGAGACCCGGCACTAGCTGGGTGCAGGCAACATCGGTGACAAGCTCAGTGGAGCCACGCTTGCGCAAGCCGGCACGGCCCTCCTGGTCCACGCCGAGGCGCACGCGCGTGCGCCAGCCACGCTGTGGGGCAAGCTCGCGGGTCTCGACGTTGAGGGCCTCGAGCTCTTCTTTTTCCAGCTTGGCCACGCGGCGCAGCTGCTCAGTCAAGACTTCGGTCTTGATCTCGGATTCCTTATTCGGATCCAGCTCGTGGAAGTCACAGCAGCCAGCGCCCTGTGCAGCTGCCGGGCAGGCGGACTCCACGCGCAGCGGGCCGACGGTGTTAACTGCTACAAGGTCAGCCTCGATGAAGGACTTCTTGACCTTGCGGGCGATAACGCTCACGGCGTCGCCGGGGAATGCGCCGTGGACGAAGACGATGCGGCCGTCGGCAGCATGCGCGATGCCCACGCCACCGTGTGCCATGCGCTCGACAGTAGCGTCGAAAGTCTCGCCCTTAGTAATCGTTACCTCCGGGCTAGTCACGAATAGCCTCCTCAGCAGTTGCTTCCTCGACAGCGGCGTTGGCACGGCGGACCATCCAGATGGTCAGCAGGGTGACCACGCCTGTCAGTGGCCAGCCCATGAGGATGCGCACGACGCCGAGCGCGGTGGTGTTGTCGGCGTTGTAAATGGCGTTTTGCACGATGAAACGCGCCAGGAAGATCACTGCCCAGCCGGCAGTTGCGATGGCGTAGGCGCGGCGGGCTGGCGCCACGGTGCGCCAACGCATGTCCTCGCCGTTGATGCCTTTCCAGATGACGCCGACTAGCGGCCAGCGCACCACGATCGAGATGGCAGCCACGATGAAAAACAGCAGCGACATCCAGATGCCGTAGAGGAAGTAGCCCTTTGCATCGCCCGTGAACCACGCGATGGCGGCGCAAATACCGACACCCACCAGGCCGGAGATAGCAGGCTGCAGGGTTTCCTTGCGGGCAATGCGCCAGACGGCGATAAGGAGGGCAACACCAAGCGCGGCCAACAAGGCAGGGCCCAAGCCCCACACGTTGTTGACCGGAATGAGAACCACCACGGGCAGCGTCGCAGATACCAGGCCGGAAAGCCCGCCCATCTGCTCCAGAAGGGTGGGCTCTTGCTCAGTAGTTGCGGTTCCGTCGTTGGACGCGTTGGACGCGGATGCGCCGTTAGAACTATCGGGTTTCGTCACGTTAGCTTTCTTCTTTGTTCAATTCATCCAGCTGTGCCTTGGCTTCAGCCTCCGCTTCAGCTGCTGCAGAATCAGTGCGCTGGGCGTCAGCGCCATCGGCGCTGGTGCCCTCGGCGCTGGTGCCTTCAGCACGCTGCTTCATTGCCTGCTGCACCTGCTCGGCCAGCTGCTGCGGCAGGGTCACCGGCAGCGAGTTGCCAGCCAGGATCGGATCCTCGCCGCGATAGATAAAGGTACGGGCGAAAACCTCACGGCCAAGCTCTGCGAGTTGTTCCTGCTTGCCCGCCGGTGCGGCAAGCGTCAGGCGGTACATCCAGCGCGGGCCGTCGACGCCAATGATGCGGATTTCACCATTCGGGTTGGTGCCGACGATCTCGGTGCCCCAAGGGCCATCCTCGCCGTGGGCTTCAAAGCCATCGCGGGTGAGACCATTAATGATGTCGGTCGCGGACTCAGCCCACTGACCCGGCTTGCGCGGCGCCGCGAAAGCAACCGGCGTCATGCGGCCGTGTTGGCTAACGATGTGGAGCATCTTCGGGCCCTGCTCGCCCATCTCAACCTGGACCTGGGTGCCCTTTGGCAGCGGGATGCGCATGGAACCCAAATCCAAAAGGCCTACCGAGAAATCCTCGAAGTCGAAGTCCTGGATATTTACTTGGTCGCCATCGAAAGGACCCATCTCGCCACCCACGGCGTCGTGTTCCACACTGTAGGCATTGAAGCCTGCAGGAGCTGCGGGGGCATCGGTTGGCGCAGCTGAAACGTCGCTTTGCGCCGCGCCTTCTTCTGCCGAAACGTTATCAGCAGCAGGTACCTCATCGGCCGGGACACGGGTTTCCGCGTCCTGGGAGTTATCGCTTTGAGAGTCAGATTTCTTCTTAGAAAAAGGCCACATAGGCATAATTGTTCTCCAAACTTTTCTCGCGCGCTACCTAAACACCAGTGGAGCCATAGCCGCCGGTGCCGCGCACGGTCTCGTCGAGTTCTTCGACTTCCTCGAAATCGACCAGCTCCACGCGCTGGATGAGCAGCTGCGCGATGCGCATGCCGCGCTCCACGTGGAAAGTCTCGTGCAGGTCGTGGTTAATCAAGCAGACCTTAATTTCGCCGCGGTAGTCGGCGTCGATGGTGCCCGGCGTGTTGACCACCGAAACACCGTGCTTGGCGCCCAGGCCGGAGCGCGGGTGGACAAGGCCAACGGTGCCCAGCGGTAGTGCGACCGCGATGCCGGTTCCCACGAGGACGCGCTCGCCCGGGGCGATGTCGACCGATTCTGCCGCGCAGAGGTCAGCGCCGGCGTCGCCACGGTGTGCGCGCTGCGGCAGCGGCAGCTCCTTATCCAGACGGCGTACCTTGACAGGGCCGAAGGGGCTTGCAGGATCGATTAATGGGTTCGTCTCATTCACCCGCACTAGCCTACCGTGGGGTCACAACGGCTTCGCTAAAGCAGGGCCTGAGTGACTACACTTACTTCCCGTGTCTAAGAATTCTGCTTCCGCTTCCCAAACCGCAGCCGGCGTAGCAGGCAGCCCCGCGCCGGAGGTCCTCTACAGCGAGCGCCAATGGGTGCCGTGGTATTTCTGGTTCATGGCAGCCTTCGTCGTGGCGATTACCACCGCGACGGTCAGCCTGAACCGCAATATTTGGTGGATCATCATCCCGGCCGTGGTCTTAAGCGCCATCGCAATTTGGGTCATGGTTTCTTGGTCCGGCACCGTCCTGCGCGTGGAAAAGGATGCTGATGGCACCCGCTGGCTCGTGGTCAAAGACGCGCAGCTTCCCCACGATGTCGTGCAGCGCTCCATGGTGGTGCCAAAGTCGGCGCGCCGCAGCGCCCTTGGACCGCAGTTCGACCCAGCCGCCTTCCTGGTCACGCATGGCTGGATCGATGAGCACGTGATGCTGGTTCTGGATGATCCAGAGGATCCAACTCCGTACTGGCTCGTTGCCACCAAGAACCCACAGCAGGTGCTAAATGCCTTCTTAGATCCGGCAGATCGCCCTAACACTTAAGAGCCGCAAGCTCCCTAAAGGCAGCAAGACATAAAAATTCCCCTCTGCGCCGCTTACCCAAGTTATTGCTCCGAAAGGAACTATTGCTCCAAAGGGTAAGTCGCCCGCAGAGGGGAATTTGTTTTTCTCGCCTATGCGCAGTCGAGGCAGATCGGCTGACCGTCTTCCTCGTGGGACAAGCGCTTGTTGGATTGCACCAGGAAGCAGGAAGAGCAGGTGAACTCGTCTTCCTGACGCGGGATGACGGTGACGTTGAGTTCCTCACCGGTGAGATCCACTGTCGGTGGCTGGAAAGCCTCGACGATTTCTCCATCGTCGTCCATGCCGTTGTTGTCGGTTTCGGCAGCCTTCAGACCTTCGAGAGAGTCGGCTTCCAGCTCGTCTTCTACACGGCGACGCGGTGCGTCATAATCGGTGGCCATAGTGTACGCCCCTATTAGTCATGTGGTTGGGATAGGTATTTATCGTGCGCATCCTAAAACACATTTGCTGCGATGTCATACTCGCCCCGCCGCAGGCGCGTCAGATTCCTACCCCCGCAGTGGCTCTAGGGCACCATTTTCTTCGAGAAGCTGGGAAAATGCCGAGGCCAGGCTACCCCCGCAGGCCCAGGTTAATTCGCCGTCTTTTGCGCCTTTATTCAATCCTGGGCGATTAACTACAGCTCCGGCTTCAGCTGCGATGATGGCACCGGCGGCGCAGTCCCAGGCGTTAATTCCGTGCTCGTAGTAGGCGTCGACGCTTCCCTCCGCCACGCGGCACAAGTCGAGCGCGGCCGCGCCCATGCGACGAATATCACGTACCTGCGGAAGCAGTCGGCAAAGCAACTCCGCCTGCGCTTGGCGACGCCCCGCTGCATACCCAAAGCCCGTTGCCACCAGGGCTAGCGCAGGATCAGTTTCGGTGCGGCAGTGAAGCTTTCGTAGAGTGCCATCGGACGTTTCTAGCGTGGCGCCGTAGCCCAGGGCCGCCGAGTAGAGGTCGCCGCGCACTACGTTGATGACGGCGCCGGCGACGATCTCGCCATCCACGGCGGCGCCGATGGACACCGCATACTCATTGATGCCATAGAGGAAGTTCACGGTGCCATCGATGGGATCGACAATCCAGGTAATGCCGGTGCTACTTAAAACGTCTGCGCCTTCCTCACCCAAGATGCCGTCGCCAGGACGCGCGGAGACGATCTGCTCGGTGATGAAATGCTCAGTTGCTTGATCCACCTCGGTGACGGGGTCCACCGCCCTCGACTTCGTCTGCGTGTGCGCGGCAAGACCGTCGGCGTCGATAAGCGCCGCTCTTTGCGCGCGAATACGTTCGACGGCGGCACGGGCAGTAGCCGCGGCAAAATCGCGCAGCTCTTCGACGCTAATTACATCCCTATCAAAGCTAGCCATGCCAACAATTATGCATTTGCCTAGACTTGATGCCTATGACTGGCACTACAGCTGAAACCAGCACCGAAAAGCACGCCGCCCCAGCCCAGGCCGAGCACTCTTTTGGCATCGACATCGGAGGTTCCGGCATCAAGGGCGCGGAAGTAGACCTAGCAAACGGCGAGTTCGTGGGCGAGCGTCTAAAGATTGCTACCCCGGAAAAGTCCACCCCGGAGGCCGTGGCGAAGATCGTCGCGCAGATCGTGGCGGAGAAGAACTGGGAGAGCCCAGTGGGCATCACTCTGCCTTCCGTGGTCAAGGACCAGAAGGTGCTCAGTGCCGCCAACATCGACAAGTCCTGGATTGGCGTGGATGCGCAGGAGCTTTTCGCCCAGTACCTGGATCAGCCTTTCGTGGTGCTTAACGACGCCGACGCTGCCGGCCTCGCCGAGGTTGCCTACGGCGACGAGGTGGCGCGCACGGGCTCGGTCATCTTCCTGACCCTCGGCACTGGTATCGGCTCCGCGTTCCTGCTGGACGGCCAACTTTTCCCTAATACGGAGTTGGGCCACATGATGGTCGGCGATGCCGAGGCTGAGCACCAGGCATCCTCTGCTGTAAAAGAGCGCGAGGATCTCAAGTACAAGGAATGGGTCAAGCGCCTTGACCGAGTATTGGAAGAATATGAAAAGCTTTTCAACCCCCACGCCTTCATCATTGGCGGCGGCATTTCCCGGAAGTGGGAAAAGTGGGGCGATAAGCTCACTACTTCTACTCCCGTTGCCCCAGCGCAGTTGCGCAATCGTGCGGGCATCGTGGGTGCGGCTATGGCAGCCCAGCAGGGCCTTAAGCCGTAACAGTAATCACATAGCTAATCGACCCCAGTTCACCGCCTTAGAGCCAAGATCATCTATACTGGGCCGTCGATCCTTAATCTAAACAGCACGCGGCGTGCCTAACCCGCCCTAATCAGGCGAGCTCATAGCATGGCCCCAAAGGTTGGATCTTGTCTAACCTTGCTGTTTTCAATCACAAGCAAGTCGAAAGGGCGTACGTGGCAGCCACTGATTCTTCAGACCAGGTTCTCGGCGAGGGCGCTGATGCCGCCGAGGCATCTGCCCCTGTCAAGAAGACCGCCAAAAAGACGGCCAAGAAAACCGCAAAGAAGACCGCGAAGAAGACCGCCAAAAAGACCGCGAAGAAGACGGCCAAAAAGACTGCTAAGAAGACGGCCAAGAAGACGACTCGCAAAACTGCGAAGAAATCTGCCAAGAAGACCGTCCGCAAGTCTGCGCAGAAGGCCGCGACCGCTCCTGAAGAAAAGCAGGAGAACCTCGAGACCGCTTCTGACGAGCTCGAGGACGAGCTGGTAGATGACGCCGACCAGGATGACGCGGACTTCGATCCGGATAGCGCGGACATGGACGATGACGAGTTCGGCGATGCTGAGGACGAGCTCGATGCGGATGAGGACGAAGAAGACGACGATGAGGACTCGTCCTCCGTCTGGGACGAGGAAGAGTCTGCTGCCCTGCGCCAGGCGCGCAAGGATGCACAGCTGACCGCTTCTGCTGACTCCGTCCGCGCTTATCTCAAGCAGATCGGTAAGGTCGCCCTCCTTAACGCTGAGCAGGAGGTCTCCCTGGCAAAGCGCATTGAGGCTGGCCTCTACGCGCAGTACCGCATGGATGAGATGGAAAAGGCTCGCGCTGAGGGCGATAAGGCCGCCAAGCTCTCTCCTATGGAAAAGCGCGACCTGCGTTCCATCGCCCGTGATGGCCGCAAGGCAAAGAACCACCTGCTGGAGGCGAACCTCCGTCTGGTGGTCTCGCTGGCAAAACGCTACACCGGCCGCGGCATGGCTTTCTTGGATCTCATTCAGGAAGGCAACCTAGGCCTTATCCGTGCGGTTGAGAAGTTCGACTACACCAAGGGCTACAAGTTCTCCACCTACGCCACGTGGTGGATCCGCCAGGCCATTACCCGCGCCATGGCAGACCAGGCCCGCACCATTCGTATCCCGGTCCACATGGTTGAGGTCATCAACAAGCTGGGCCGCATCCAGCGTGAGCTGCTGCAGGATCTGGGCCGCGAGCCCACCCCGCAGGAGCTGGCGAAGGAAATGGACATCACCGAGGAAAAGGTGCTGGAGATCCAGCAGTATGCTCGTGAGCCTATTTCCCTGGACCAGACCATTGGTGATGAGGGCGATTCCCAGCTGGGTGACTTCATTGAGGATTCCGAGGCAGTCATCGCTGTCGACGCCGTATCCTTTACCCTCCTGCAGGATCAGCTCCAAGACGTGCTCACCACCCTGTCTGAGCGCGAAGCCGGCGTCGTTCGCCTGCGCTTCGGCCTGACCGACGGCATGCCGCGCACTTTAGACGAAATCGGTCAAGTCTACGGCGTCACCCGCGAGCGCATCCGCCAGATCGAGTCCAAGACCATGTCCAAGCTGCGCCACCCATCGCGCTCTCAGGTCTTGCGCGACTACCTCGACTAAGAGGCCACGCTAGCCAAGGGCAAGCGACAAGACACACGCGCTTGCCGACGCCTCCCTCGCCTCCCCCCGTTAGCACTAAGCTGCGGAGGGACGCGAGGGCATTTTGCATCTGTGGCACAAGCAAGAGTCCCAAGGATGCGGCCTAAGCCTCAACGTCATGGGTTCGCAGCCAGACAACAGATGCAATCCAAGCTCCGATGACGAAGCAGATAGAAACAGCCATCCTGAACGCGATACCGTACACATCAGGAGTGTCATCTGCGCCGAAGGCAGTACTGCCGAGCGCAAACGTCGACGTAACCATAGCCGGTGGCAGCAGCATCGGGATGAGCCGAATACCGCTGTAGAGAATTCCAACTGAGGCAATCGCGCCCACAAGTGAAATCGCCACGGGCGTGGCAAAGCTGCGAAAGATCATCGAGAAGAAGGATTGCCAGGCCCCGACTGCGAACGCCGGGATGATTGCTAAGAACAGCGCGCTCAAGTTGAGCGGCGAAATCTCTCCCTGTAATCCTAAGCCGCGTCCAATGCCTAATGCCAGCGCAATGAACACCGCCTGCATTAGCGCGATGAGGACCATGATGGAGAAAAACTTGGACGCGACTACTTCTCCCGCCGAGCGCGGTGAGGTCAAAATAGTGTTCCAATTGTGATTGCGGTGTTCCAGGCGCCAGGCAGCTGCAGCGATGATGGCCACTCCCACAGTCATAAAGATTAGGCCGTAGAACAGCGTTGCTTGGGAAAGATAGCTTGCCCATCCGGCATTAAGTACCGCCAAGTTGGCGTGATAATTCGCGGCACCAATGCCGACTGCTATACACGGCACGAGGAAGGTGACAGCCCATACGTAGGAGCGTCGAAATTTCAGCAAGTCGATAGCAAACATGAACTTATTCCTCCTGGGAATCAAGCGTGCGACAAAGCACGGTGAAGATGACGGTTACAACGGCGATGAAAAGTGCCCATGGAATCCACAGTGGTTCGATGCTCACTAGGCCTTCGGGGCGGAAGGTAAATGGGGATAAGACTGCGTAGTAGCCGAAGGGATTAATGAGCGCGACCGCGGTTGGGGAAAGCATTCCTGCCACACCGAGGAAGCCGCCTACTACCCCAGTGCTGAGCACCACGAGCTGGGATTCCACGCGTGCTGCCTGCCACAAGAAAATCGCCATCAGTGCGCACGAGGTTCCATATAGACCAGCTGCTGTGAGAACCCATGTGCCGAGTGAATCAATCGACTGTGCGCCAAAGAGGAATGGAGTGGTCAAGACCGCGAGCAATTCAACTACCTTTACTGCGGCTAGGACAAGGGCTAAAGCTGCGAACTTCGCGCGGAGCAGACCACCGCGGCGGTACCCGGCGATGGAATTGAGCCGCCAGCCGCCGTGGAGATGCTCTACATCGGCTGCGCGGCTGGCTAACAATGCCACCTGCACCGGAGTGAGGAAGGCCGTCACCATGATGTAGCCAAGGAGATGCCCGCCCCATTGACTATGCGGATCTTGCTGAAATTGTTCGGCGGTGTGCTCACCCACCAGATTCATACTGGAAAAAGCAACGATGGCGAGCGTGACAGCAAGGGCAAGCGGCAGCATCCGGGTATGCCGCATCTTGGCATATTCATTCTGCAGCATCATTGCAAGCCACCTCGTCCCGTAATCGAAATGAAGATCTCTTCGAGACTGCGGTGCGTTCTTAGTACCTGGTAGATGGGCACGCCATGGTTGACAAGCTGCGCACAAGCCCCCGCGACGTCGCGCTCGCTTAAGTTCGGGACCCGAATGCCACCTTCTACAAAGCGCACTGAGATACCCGCGAGTGCTTGCGCCGCTTCCTTGGGGTTCGGGGTTTCGATAAAGACTTCAGGCGGCTGGGAATGGAAAAGCTCCTGCTTTGTACCTTGGAAGAGTAACTGTCCGCGATTGATAATGGTCAGTTCACTAGCCATCTTTTCGATTTCCGAGAGAAGGTGGCTCGAAACCAATACCGTTCGCCCCTCATCGGCAGCGAGGCTGACGATAAGATTGCGAATCTCTTCGATACCGGCAGGGTCAAGGCCGTTCGTTGGTTCATCAAGGATCAGAAGCTGCGGGTTACGAATCATAGCCATTGCGATACCGAGGCGCTGCTTCATGCCCAAGGAATAGTTCGCTACTTGCTTGTCCAGCTGCTTTTCTAGCCGCACGAGGTGCACTGCGCGATCCACGTCTTCTGCTTCAGCGCGTAGAAGCCGCGCAGCGATGCGCAGGTTCTCTCGCCCAGTGAGGTGCAAATAGGCCGAAGGCTGCTCGATGAGCGAGCCGGTGCGGGCCAAGGCCCGGCTGCGCGTCTTAGGCCCGAAAGGCTCGCCAAACAAGTTGATGCTTCCCTTAGTCGGCTTTGCCAGACCCAAAAGCATTTTCATGGTCGTGGACTTGCCCGAACCATTCGGCCCCAACAATCCGTGAACGACACCGTGGCCGATTGCCATATCAAGGCCGTCGACGGCCTTGAATCCCTTATATTCCTTGGTCAAACCATGAGTTTCGACAACATATTCTGTGCTCATAACTCAATCGTTGCCCGGCGCGCCTCCGCCGCACATCGCCGCGAGGCACGATTTTGCGAGTCATACCGGGGTATTGCTAAGCAGGTCAGCACGGGAGACAACTCCTGTGCGATAGGCGAAAAGGGCTGCGTGTACACGGTCCCTAGAACTCGTCTTGGCGAGTACTCGTCCAACGTGCGTCTTGACGGTCGGCATAGAGATGAACATCCGCTCACATATCTCTGTGTTTGACCATCCCATCCCGATTGCTTCAAGGATTTCTTGTTCACGGGCAGTCAGCGATTCAAGTACCCGACGGTCTGCGCCGCTAATACTCAGCGTGTCCGTGGAATCATCCCTCATACTGTGGACAAGGCGCTTTGTGGCGCGGGGTGAGATTACCGCGTCTCCGCGATAGACAGTGCGCAACGCGCTTAGTAGCTCCTCTGGCTCTGCGTCCTTGAGCACGAAGCCACTCGCTCCTGCTCGCAGCCCGGCTACTACATAGTCTTCGTCATCGAAGGTTGTCAGAATGATGACCTTCGTCTCCGGAAGAGTGGATGCGATCTCAGCGGTGGCGCTAATTCCATCGCGGACAGGCATCTGTACATCCATGAGCACCACATCAGCAGGCGTGGCCGCGCATTGGGTCAGCGCATCTTCGCCATCGTTTGCTTGCCAGATAACATCCATGTCTGGCTGCGAACTAATGATCTGGGCAATCCCGTGTAGGAAGAGAACCTGGTCATCTACCAATCCGACTTTCATTGCTTACTTCCTCCTCCTGTGGGTAACTCTGCTTCTACTATCCATGTGCCAGCATCACTGCGCTGTTGGAAGGTTCCTCCAACCAATTCCGCTCGTTCCTTCATGCCAGCAATGCCATGTCCCTCGCCTCGGGCATCACCCATGTATCCATTGCGCACCTCAAGGCGGACGATACCTTCAAGCCATTCGACTAGTACGTCTGCTTGCCCGCCACCATGTTTGTTCGCATTGGTCAAAGCCTCTTGGACAATTCGGTACAGACTTAGCGACGTCGCGGCGGAAAGCTCTTCAGGTGGCGTTCCTGCGCAGCGATATCCCACAGCAATGCCAGCGCTTCTAACGCTGTTAATGAGTTCTGAAAGATCACCGAATCCCGCCATCGGCTGAGTGCCGCGCTTTTCGCCTGTGCGCAGCAAGCCCACGACTCCCCGCATCTCCCTCAAAGAGGTCCTTCCCACGCGGGAAATAGACTTCAAAGCTTCTTCTTGCGCTTCCGTGTCTTTGGTGTAGAGCGCCCCATCGGCTTGGGCAACTATAACCGATAGCGAGTGCGTGACGACGTCATGGATCTCACGTGCGATGAACGCCCGTTGTTCCGTCGAGCTTTTCTCGAATTCCAGGCGTTGTTTCTCTAAAGCACGCGAAATCTCCCGTGTGCGTTCTTCCTCTGCTCTCCTACGCAGTTCACCCACAAGCATGCACACCGCAAGGACCAGTAGGCTCCAGCCCACGACGAAAAGGCGCCGCGCAATATCCTGTGCTGCTTCCTGTACCGTTTGGCTCACCCAAATACGCCGATAAAGTCCGCAGCAAGCATCCCTATAGTCATTATTCGACGTAGGGGCTCTTCCAGCCTGCGGCGAATAATGTAGGCGACCTGCCCCGCAAGGATTATGATGCCTACGGTGAGTTCCACCTGGAACAGGCTGGCGAAGAGCACCACTGATGCAACGAAGACCACCAGGCGCGGCCACCGCCTGCTAATAATTGGCACTAGCACGACCAAGGCGATAATCAGGTAGTCAAAGAGCGGCCGGGACATCAGGTCCCTACCGATGAGAGACGCCGCTCCGCACAAAAGCGACACCGCAAGGTCACGAATCATTCGCCTATCAGAAAAGACTTCCACGCCTCTACGCTATCCGGTTCGACGAGTTAAGTAGTCATGCCTGAGTACGATTCCGTCGGCCATTTCTTCCCCAGGCCGGGTCTAAATAGACCTCCTTCCCCACAATTTCAGGCAGCCGAAGATTGGAAATCTGCGCCCCAAACTAATGTCTTGGGATACCGTGACGAGAGCAACATTGCAGAACAGCCTGATTCGAAATCCTCGCCGCCCGCCCCGCCGCGGTGACACACACCATAGAAGTCACCGGACCCGTCGGACAACAGGTCACCGCCCAGTGGGTCGAGTTCCCCGCGCGACGCCTCGCCGTCATCGAGATGGCCTCCTGCGCAGGCCTCTCCCTCGTGCCGCAGGACCTGCGCGACCCCGGCGCGACCACCATCCTCCTAGCCGCGCACATTCGCTTGCGCGGCTTCCGCGTTCCTATCCCTCAATGCCTGCGACCCCGTCGCTCCCCGCGGCGGGGTCGGAGCTGTTTCCACCCCCGCCAGAGTGCCCCCTTGCTGGAACCGGTGGTGAGGAAATAGGGTGGATTTAACAAATTGCAAACGTTTACATCAATCGTTTGCACACCACAGGGCGAAGCGGGGTGACCATCATGGCAGCAGAACACAGCCGTCCCACCCTCAAGGACGTGGCCCAGCGCGCCGGTGTCTCCATCGCCACCGCCTCCCGCGCCATGGCGGACAACCCCGCGGTGGCCACCACCACCCGCACGCGCATCCAGGCCCTAGCCGCGGAGATGGGATATCTCCCCAACGCCCAGGCCCGGGCCCTGCAGAGCTCACGCAGCAACACCATCGGGATAGTGGTGCCCAGCCTGATCAACCCCTATTTCGCCACCATGGTCTCCGCCGTGCAGAACGCAGCCGAGGGTGCCGGTCTGGCCACCATCATCACCAACACCGATGAGCGCCCGGAGACCATGGCCGCCTCCCTGGCCTTCCTTGCCAGCCACGGGGTGGACGGCATCATCTGCGTGCCCGATGAAGCCTGCGCGGACCAACTGAACAACCTGCACGCCCAGGGCATGCCCTTGGTCCTCATCGACCGAGAACTCACCGGATCCCCCATCCCCACCGTCATCTCCGATCCGCAACCCGGCATGGACGCCGCGGTATCGCTGCTGGTGGAGCCCCATGCCCTGCCGATCGGTTACCTCCCCGGGCCGCTGAGCACCTCCTCGGGACGTGCCCGCCTGGAAGCCTTCCAGCAGGCCTGCCGGAACAACGAACGGGAACCGCAGCTGGTCTTCCGTGGTGGGTTCGAACAGGAGCAGGGCTATCAGGGTGCCACCCACCTACTCAACCACGGGGCCCGTGCACTGGTCGCCGGGGACACCATGATGACCATCGGGGTGCTCCAGGCCTGCCACCGGGCCGGCCTGAGTATCGGCGAGGGCATCAGCGTGATCGGTTTCGACAACCAACCCATCTTCGCCCTGCAACCACGGCCCCTGACGGTCATCGACCAGCAGGTGGACGTCATGGCCCGGCAGGCCTTCACCGTCCTGCACGGGCTGCTGACAGGCTCCAAAACTACCGAATCCACCCAGACGCACCTTGTCACACCCACTATCCTGATCCAGGGTGATTCCCTCATGAAAGGCCCACAACCATGACTGACATACCCGGTTCACCCGGTTCCATTGTTGTTGTCGGATCCATCAACGCGGATCTGACCACCACGGTCCACCGCCACCCCCACCCCGGTGAGACCCTCCTCGGCGGCGGTGGTGAGATCAGTGCCGGCGGCAAGGGCGCCAATCAGGCCGTGGCCGCCGCCCAGCTCGGTGCGGAGGTCCACATGGTCGGTGCGGTGGGTTCCGATACCATGGCCGACTCCGCCCTGGTGCACATGCGTGCCTCCGGCGCTGACATGTCCGCAGTCCACACCGTCGACGGCCCCACCGGTCTGGCCGTGATCACGGTGGCCGATGACGGTGAGAACACCATCATCGTCGTGCCCGGCGCGAATGCCAGCATGGACGCCGACTATGTGGACCGGCATGCCCGGCTCATTGAACAGGCCGGCATCGTCCTGCTGCAGGGTGAGATCCCCGCCGATGGTTTCAACCGCGCGGTGGACCTGGCGCAGGGTCGGGGGGTGATCAACCTCTCGCCTGTGGTCCCGGTCGGTCATGAGCAGCTGCGTCAGGCGGATCCCCTCCTGGTCAATGAGCACGAGGGTGCCCTCGTGTTGGAGATGCTCGGTGCACCCACCCCCGAAACCGATCCGTCCACCCTGGTGGCAGCCCTGCTGGGTCAGGGTTTCCCCACCGTGGTCATGACCCTCGGTGCCGATGGCGCCCTGGTCGGTGACGCCGAGGGCCTCACCGCGATCCCGACCCCCACCGTTGAGGCGGTGGACACCACCGGCAGTGGCGATGCGTTCGCGGGTGCGCTCGTCGCAAAGCTCGCCGACGGCCACTCCCTGGTGGAGGCCGCACGCTTCGCCGCCCGCGTCGGTGCGTTCGCCGCCACCCGCCGCGGCGCGCAGGCCTCCTACCCCACGCTTGTCGACGACCTACCCACAGTCACCGCTTAACTCCCCCACCGAAACGAGAGTAACCATGTCAACCACCATCGAACCGAAGAAAGCCCCGGCCGCTGCGATCATCCCGCTGATGATCGCCCTGCTGGTGGCGGTGTTCGCCTTCCAGCTCAATGCCTCCATGCTCGCTCCGGCCCTGGCCACCATGGAGGTCGAACTGAACGCGACCCCCGCCCAGATCGGTATGACCCAGACCGCGTTCTTCACCGCGGCCGCCCTGTTCTCCCTCTTCCTGCCGCGCTGGGGTGACCTCATCGGCCGCCGCAAGGTGCTGATCGGCATGATGATCGTCACCGGCATCGGCTGTCTCGTCGCGGCACTCGCCCCCAATGTCACCGTGTTGTTCCTGGGACGTCTGATCCAGGGTGTGGCCGGCCCCACCGTGCCGCTGTGTCTGATCATCCTGCGCCAGCATGTGCCCAATGAGAAGCAGTACGCACTACTGCTGGGTGTAATCACCTCCATCAACGGTGGTATCGGTGGCGTCGACGCGATCGCCGGTGGCTGGCTGGCGGAACACTTCGGCTTCCGGTCCATCTTCTGGGTCATGGCCGTGTTCTGCGTGGCGGCCGCCCTGGCCCTGTCCTTCAGTGTGAAGGAATCCCCCGCCGAGACCACCCCGAAGATGGACTGGCTCGGTGTGCTGCCGCTCGCCGTGTCCATCGGTGCCCTGCTGACCGCCTTCAACGAGGCCGGCAAGCTTGCCGACGCCAACTGGTTCCTCGTCATCGCCCTGTTCGCCATCGGCATCATCGGCACCGTCGCCTTCTACAACATTGAAAAGCGTGTGAAGAACCCCCTGGTCAGCATCGAGTACCTCGGCCAGCGCCGCACCTGGGCGCTGCTGCTGACCACCCTGTTGACCATGACCGGCGTGTTCGCCATCATGAACGGTCTGCTGCCCAACCTCGCGCAGAACGCCACCCATGGTGCGGGCATGTCCGCCGGTGTGGTCTCCTGGTGGACCCTGACCCCGTATGCCCTGGCCGGCCTGGTCTTCGGGCCCGTCGCCGGTATTCTCGCCGGCAAATTCGGCTACAAGATCGTCCTGCAGATCGGTATCGCCGCCACCATCATCGGTGTCGCCGGTGCCACCTTCCTCGTGGGCAGCACCTCCAACCTGGCGTACCTGGGGATCTCCATCTTCGTGGGTATCACCTACGCCGGTATCGCCAACATCATGCTCAACGGACTCGGTGTGGTGCTCTCCCCCGCCGACAACCAGGGGTACCTGCCGGGGATGAACGCCGGCGCCTTCAACCTCGGTGCGGGTATCTCCTTTGCCATCCTCTTCGCGGTGGCCACCAGCTTCGGGGACAGCAACGGTGGGTACGCCGCCGGTATGTGGGCCGGTGTGATCATCCTGGCGCTGGCATTCCTGTGCTCCCTGCTCATCCCACGCCCGGAATCCATCACCGATACCGTGGCGGCCAGAAACCTGGCTGCCAATGCCACCGACACCACCGATACCGCCCCCGTGGGCAACTAACCCCGCGCTTTGAGAATTAGGAGTTTCACCATGACCACCAAGATCATCCTCGACTGCGATCCCGGACACGATGACGCCGTCGCCATGCTGCTCGCCCACGGCAACCCGGACATCGAGCTGCTCGGCATCACCACCGTCGGCGGCAACCAGACCCTGGCCAAGGTCACCCACAACGCCCGTGTCGTGGCCACCATCGCCGGCATGGACACCCCGATCTACCCGGGCGTGACCCGCCCGCTGGTCCGCCCCATCGAGGTCGCCGAGGACATCCACGGCGACACCGGCATGGAGATCAACAACTATGACCTCCCCGAGCCGACCGTGGGCGTTGAGGACACCCACGCGGTGGACTTCATCATCGACACGGTGATGAACAACGAACCGGGCACCGTCGCCCTGGTTCCCACCGGCCCGCTGACCAACATCGCGCTGGCGGTGCGCAAGGAACCCCGCATCGCCGAACGCGTCAAGGAGGTCGTCCTCATGGGTGGCGGCTACCACGTCGGCAACTGGACCGCCGTCGCGGAATTCAACATCAAGATCGACCCGGAGGCCGCCCACATCGTCTTCAACGAGTCCTGGCCCCTGACCATGGTCGGTCTGGATCTCACCCACCAGGCGCTGGCCACCCCGGAGGTGGAGGAAAAACTCGCCGCACTGGGCACCGCGACGGGCGACTTCGTCGTCGCACTTTTCGACGCCTTCCGCAAGAACTACCAGGACGCCCAGGGATTCGACAACCCACCCGTCCACGACCCCTGCGCCGTGGCCTACCTCATCGACCCCACCGTGTTCACCACCCGCAAGGCACCACTGGATGTGGAACTGTCCGGCGCGCTGACCACCGGCATGACCGTCGCCGATTTCCGCGCCCCCGCCCCGGAGGACTGCACCACCCAGGTGGCGGTGGAACTGGACTTCGATAAGTTCTGGACCATGGTCGTCGATGCGGTGAAGCGCATCGGTTAGGAACTCAACGCACTAGGGGGACGTGAATGTCCCATTACGTTGTTAGCAGTTCCACCCCAGGGCACCGAAGATTCAAAGCCCGTCCATCCGAATGGGCGGGCTATGTTTATGTCCGTTCCCGCCGTCTGAAAGGAAAGTGGAACTAGTCGCTGGCTTCGGTATGGCTTATTCCTGTCCCTGTCTCTGAAAATGATCCGGGGGTGATGCCGCCGAAGACAATGACATACTCAAACAGCTCAATAGGAACCTGGCCCGGCCCGGGTGGCATGAGGTTTCACAGTAATGTGGATGCCAGCGCAAGTATGTCCGACCACCCCAGCGATGAAGCTCATCTATTCAACTCCCTACTCATCGCTAGGAAGCACAGACTCATGGCCTATGACTTCGTCATTGGCATGGACGTCAGCGAATTCCTGGCCAGCGACGCCGACGCCTCAACGTCCTGTTCGCAATGATGC
>NZ_KV800715.1:44829-87360 GCF_001810285.1 Corynebacterium sp. HMSC071F07 | reverse complement strand
GAGAGCTCTACAGAGACATCCCCACAGCCCGGGAGGCCGCAGCGGCCTAGCCCCTACAAGCCCCGAAGCCGATTGTGCAGGAAGCCCTGCTCTGGAGCGTCATCGCGTACTGCTCGAGCAACGCGCTGTTCACCGTGGTCATGGGCAACGCCTTCGCCGCGTTCCCCATCATGACCGCTGCCATCGGCTGGCCAGTTCTCGTTGAGAACTTCGACGGAAACCCCACCGCCATCATCATGCTGGTGGCCATCACAATCATGATGCGCGTATTCGCCTTCTAGCGAGCCAAAGCCACAAAAGAAAACAAAGACATCGGCCTATAAAACTCTTTCCTATGACTTAGGAAACAGTTAGCATTGCGGAATGAAGTCGATTTTTATCTCCGGCGGCTGCGGCGGCTTCGGTCTCGCCGTAGCCCGTATTTTCCGCAATGAAGGCTACATCGTCGGACTGGGCGATCTCCGTCCACCAGCCGACGATTCCATCCTCGGTGACGGCATCACCTTCTACGAGCTTGACGTAACCAAACCGGAGTCCTGGGACGCTGCCCTATCCGAGTTCACCAAACTCACCGGCGGCAGGCTCGACATCCTCGACAACAACGCCGGCATCATCGACTCCGCCACCATCGCGGAAAGCGAACCCGCGCGTATCCGCGCCGTCATCGACGTCAACGCACTAGGCGTCACCCTCGGCGCACGCGCTGCTTACCCCTATCTGAAGAAGACTCCCGGCTCGCAGCTGATCAACATCGCCTCCATCGCCGGCTGCTACGGCATCCCCGACGTCGGCGTCTACGCCGCCACCAAGGCCTACGTCCAGTCCATGACTGAAACCCTCGACCTCGAGTGGCGCCGCGACAAGATCCGCGTGCTCGACATCAATCCGCTGTGGGCAAAGACGCCCATCTCCGACGTCAAGTCCAAGACGGTCACACGCCTCGGCGTAAACCTCACGCCAGACGACGTCGCGCAAGCCATCTGGCGCGCCGCCAACCCCAAGAACCGCTGGGACAAAGGCCGCCTCCACTGGGGCGTCGGCGCCCAAGACAAAGCAGCCCGCGTAGCCCGCAACATGGTGCCCGACCGCGTAGCCAAGGTCATCTACCAGGTGCTGTCAACCTAGTTATCGAGACCATCCGCAATAGCATCAGCGATTTTGTCGACAATCGGCTTATCCGCTGAATCACCGATGATCGTCACGGTGTCGCCCTGCGCGGCGCCCAAGGACATCAGCATCATGGCGGAATCGGCATCAGCTCGGTCGTCATCGAATGCAATGACAATGTCGCCACTTGCCTCCGCGGCCATCTCAGCCACCTTCGCTGCAGGGCGTGCATGGAGACCAGCAGCATCAGCCACGGTTGCCGACCGTGAGTATGCATCGCCGTCTGCGACGTCTGCCTTGCGTTCCGCCACTTTCTTTGGCACGAACACCTCGATGGCGCGCTCGGCAGCAACAGCAACTTCGTCAAGGTCATCACCTTGCTGCGCCGCAGTAGCCGCAGCGATAGCAGCCTCCACGAGCGGTGCGTCCACGAACTTCACCGGCTCATCGTCAAGGAACTCCAGCACCGACTCAACGGTCATTGTTGCCGAGCCCAAGTCGGTGAGAACAACAACTGCGAGGCCTTCCCCGAGCAGGTCATTAATAGCCGACTCGATGAGGTCATACGAGGTTCCGATTTCACCGGACTCCAGACCACCCGCGGCTGCGATACGCACGTCAGCGGCCATCTGCCCAGCCAGCTCAGCAAGGCCTTCGGCCAGCTTGGCTGAGTGCGAAACTAGGACCAAGCCCACTTTCGGTTCTGCCATGCCCTAACCCTCCTTTACAGCAGAAGCAGCGTCAGCAGCTGCAGCAATAAACAGCGCGGTCGAAGCAGCACCTGGATCCTTATGGCCAACAGAGCGCTCACCCAAGTAGGAAGCACGGCCCTTGGTGGCAACGAGTGGAATGGTTGCCTCGGCGCCTTCGGCTGCGGCATCGGCTGCCGCGCGCAGAACGTCGGCAACTCCCGCCCCGGCATCAGCCTGCTCGCGGGCAGCACGCGCCGCCGGCGCCCACGCATCAACCATGGTCTTCTCCCCTTCGGCGGCCTTACCACGGGTGGTGATGCCCTCGAGTGCCGCCTCAATGAGCGCGGCCGCGCCAGCGCCATCAAGCGCTTCACCGCCGACTGACTTAGCAGCGCGCAGGAATGTAGTTCCCAAAAGCGGACCAGATGCGCCGCCGACGGTGGACATCAAGGTCTTGGCCGTCAGCTTCAGCACATCCACGATGCTTTCCGAGGCATCTGCTTCGAGCTTTTCCACGACCGCACGGAAACCACGGTCCACGTTTTCACCATGGTCACTATCGCCGATGACGCGGTCGAGCTCAATAAGCTCCTCCCGGTGCTCGTGGGCTTGTTCGGCACAACCTTTCATCCAAGCCAGGGCCCATTCGGTGTTCAAAGTTTCAACAGAAGTCACTTTATTCTCCTTGGCGTAGTGCGGCGGTATGGCATGGTGCGTCGAACAGCTCGATGTCTTCATCGTCGGCGCGCATGACCGTGACAGAGCAGCCCGCCATGTCGAGGCTGGTGACGAAGTTACCTACGAGGGAGCGTTCAATGGTCACGCCCGCTTCTTCTAGGCGCTGAGCTACTCGGCGGTAGACCACGTAGAGCTCCGATGCCGGGGTGGCACCCATGCCATTGACGACGACGATGGTTCGCTCGCCTTCTGCCAACTTCAGGTCGGCAAGAATCGGCTCCATGAGATGATCAGTGACATCGTCCGCGGAGACCAACGGGATCTCCTTGCGGCCCGGCTCGCCGTGGATACCGACGCCGAGCTCCACCTCATCATCTGCGAGGTCAAAGGAAGGCTTGCCCACGTGCGGCACGGTGCAAGCGCTCAGTGCTGCGCCCATGGTCGCGGTGTTCTCCACGACCTTCTTCGCCACTGCCGTGACAGCAGCTAGATCATCACCGCGCTCAGCGGCTGCACCTGCCAGCTTCTCCACGAGCAGCGTGCCCGCCACACCGCGACGGCCTGCAGTGTAGGTGGAATCCTCCACCGCCACGTCATCATCCACGATTACCTGGCTGACCTCAATGTCATCGAACTCCGCCAACTCAGCCGCGGTATCGAAATTGAGGACATCGCCGGTGTAGTTCTTCACGATGTAAAGCACACCCGCACCCGCATGGACCTCGTCGGTCGCCGCCTGGATCGCATCCGGCGTCGGCGACGTAAACATCGCGCCTGGCACCGCGGCATCCAACATGCCGTGGCCCACGAAGCCTGCGTGGAGCGGCTCATGTCCCGAGCCACCACCAGAGACAATCGCAACCTTGCCCTGTTCCTTCTTCTGCGCACGCGCCACAAACAGCGGCTCAGTAAAGCGCTTGACGATGTCGCCGTGTGCCAGCGCGAAGCCCTCCACAGACTCCGCCACTACGTTCTCCGGTGAGTTGATGAGCTTTTTCATCACGTATCTCCTTGGGATGTCGAATTAACCCAATTTCACTGGTTATAACAGTGCCGAGCCTACACGCGGATCCGCATAGATGAACGCAAACTTAAGAAAATGGAGACGCCGAAAATACCCGTCTACAAATCAAAAAATATTCCCAGCTCACTACGTCGAATTTCGACATAACACTCGAGAGTACACAGCCCCGCTGCCGCGGATGCATGGATAGACTCTGGTGTCATGAATGCCTTCACGCCCGCCCTTGCGGCCTTCCTGGACAGTTCAAGCCCCATCGATCTGCTTCAGTGGGTCTCTGCGATCCTGTCCCTGGATGACGATTTCTCGCAAAAGCCTGCCGAGTTCTTTGAAGCCATGTGGGATAACCCCGCCCCAGAGACGACCGCGGTACTCTGGGCCGCCGCCCTGCTGGATGAAGATAAAGAGCGCGTAAAGCTCCATCACGCTGAGCTCGCCCGGCGCGATGACTTACCGCAGGAACCGACCTGGCTTGCTCACCTTGAGCAAGCCAGCGTAGTCAACGTCATCGAGGCTACGCAGTACTACGGGGATGTCCATTACTACACTCTCGAGCTATCCGTCCCGCACTCTGCGCCCCTGACGGTGAATGTCTCCATTGACCTAGCAGGCGGCAATGGCTCGATTTATGACTGTTTCCTCACCGAGGCCAATGCACAGCAGGTTATGGAGATCATGTCCAAGGATGAGTCCATGGAGAGCTTCGGCCCTACGAGCCAGGAGGGCCTGGCCGATTTCCTCAGCAACGCCATCTGGCTAGATGAGATCACAGTCGACGACGGCCCTGGTGAAAGCTGGCCTACCACCCGTCCGCTGCTGCGCTGGGTGCTCTCGCTACTAGATAATGTCCCTGCTACTGTCTCCAGTCCCGGTATCATCGGCCGCCGTATTCGTCTTGAAGAAGGCGATAATTCCGAAACTGAAGAAACATTGGCCGCCTTCCTGGATGCCGTTCCGCTTAAGAAGGAGGAGGCCGATGCTACCGAGACGCTACTCAGCATCACAGCCAATTACACCATGGCCGACCTCTACCACTGGTCCCCACTACGTGTGGAAATAGCTCTGACCCTCGTAGCCCGCAAAGTCATAGCCCGTGACTCGTTCCTCCGGTGCTTCCCACGCGTCCTCACCAAGTTCGTCACCTGGACCGGCGAAGTCGCAGGACGCCCCGCCCACATCCAAAGGCAGCTCGACTCAGCACTAAAGGAAGAAGGAAAGCGCTTCCGCAGGGAACTCCAAGCACAATCCGACTTCGGTTCCTATGGCTACGGCTCAGATGCCATCGGCCTCGGCCCTGGCATGCCCGACCCCGAGACCTCCCGCTTCGACGCACAGCTCGACGATTCCCCTCTCCCCTCCGAGGACACCAAACTCAGCGCCCTAGCCCCAGACGTTATCGCTGGTGTAAAGCAATGGGACGCACTTATCACCGAGTGGTTTAACGATCACCCAGAGATCGATCCGGAACTGCTAACATCCACTCGCCGGCTCCTGAGCGCCCTAGCCCACGACAAGCCGAAGCAATTTAGCTCGACCAACGCCACAGTGGAGCGCAGCGTCGCCGCACTTCTAATCGCGGTCTCCGAGATCAACGCCGTGCCATTCGTAGTCGCCCAGATCCAACGTGACTTCGATTTACGCACCAGCCCCCGCTCGCGTGCCGATACCCTCCACAACTATCTTTACGATGCCGCCATCCACTCCGGCCGCCCCTTGAGCGGCTACCTCATCTCTCAAACACGACAGAGCATGATGAGGAATGCAGGGCTCTACTAATGGCTCAAGTCATCCACCCCGGACTAATGGCTCAAGTCATCCACCCCGGCTGCACAACATCGCCACCATTTGGAAGTGGAGAACTCATGTGTAGTCCATAATGGACACCATGTCTGCTTTCGGTGAAGTCCTAGCCCAGCTCCGTGAAAATCAGCCTCAAGGCTCGTACGGCATTAAGTTCGAAAAGTTAATGGTCAACTACTTCCGAACCGATCCCGTCCTCCAGGAGCAGTTCTCGGAAGTCAGCCGTTGGAGCGATTGGGAGTTCAACGGCGGTAAGCAAGACACCGGCATCGACCTCGTTGCCCGGCGCGCCGATGACGACGCGTGGGTTGCCATCCAGTGCAAGTTCTACAAGCCGGATACCTATATCCAGAAGCGTCACCTTGATTCCTTCTTTGAGGCATCCGGACACTCGTTTACTACAGACAAGGGCACAGAATCCTTCGCACAGCGGATCATCATCTCCACGTCGGAGCGATGGTCAAAGAATGCTGAGGAGATGCTGGAGCACCAGCTCATCCCAACCAACCGTATCGGCACGGCAGCGATTGCAGAATCCCCTATCGACTGGGATGTGACCTTCCCGGGTTCTGAGATCGAAATTAACCTCACCCGGCGCGAGGTTTTCTCCCCGCGCCCGCACCAGCAAGAAGCGATCTCGAAGGCTATCGCAGGCTTTGAAACACACGACCGTGGAAAGCTCATCATGGCGTGCGGTACGGGAAAGACGTTTACCGCCCTGCGTCTGGCGGAGCGCTTCGCGGAGCTCAACGGCAACAAGGCCCGCGTCCTCTTCCTCGTTCCCTCCATCTCCTTGCTCTCGCAGACGTTAAAAGAATGGACCGCACAGAACCAGGAGCACCTGCCGCTGAAGTCCTACGCAGTCTGTTCGGATACGAAGGTCTCCAAGAAGGCTGAAGACATTGCCTCCTATGACTTGGAGGTTCCGGTCTCTACCAACGGCAAGAACATTGCCGAGCGCACCGCGCAGGGCAAGCGTCGTGCCGGTATCAACGTCATCTTCTCCACGTACCAGTCCATTGAGGCCATTCACGAGGCCCAGGAACTCGGCATGGACGACTTCGATCTCGTCATCTGCGATGAAGCTCACCGCACCACCGGCGTCACCCTCGCCGGGGAGGATGCCTCCAACTTCGTGAAGATTCACGACGAAAAATACATCAAGGCTAGCAAGCGTCTCTACATGACCGCGACTCCCCGCCTGTTCGATGACAACATAAAGGGCAAGGCCGCTGAGCATTCCGCGGAGCTTGCCTCCATGGATGAAGAGGCCATCTACGGCCCCGAGTTCTACCGCCTCGGCTTCGGTGAGGCCGTGGACAAGGGTCTACTCACCGACTACAAGGTTCTCGTCATGACCGTCGAGGAAGACATCGCCGCCGACGTCCTCGCTACCAACCCCACCAACGAAATCAACCTCACCACTGCCTCTGCCATGATCGGCGCGTGGAACGGACTCGCGAAGCGTTCGGGTGCCGAGCAAGACACCAAGTCCGGCTTTGAAGCGAACGCCCAACCCATGCGCCGCACCGTTGCCTTCGCCAAGGACATCAAGGCCTCGAAGACCATCCAAGAGACCTTCCCCACGCTCATCCGCCAGTACCAGGAGCAGCTCAAGGACCACGCCGCCACCAACGACGTCAGCCTGCTCAACATCGATCTTCAGGTCGCCGTCGAGCACGTCGATGGCACCATGAACGCCCTCGAGCGCGGCAATAAGATCTCGTGGCTTGAGTCCTCCATCCCCGAAGACGAAACCCGCATCCTTACCAACGCCCGCTGTCTCTCCGAAGGCGTGGACGTCCCCGCCCTCGATAGCGTCATCTTTTTCCACCCGCGCAATTCCATGGTCGACGTCGTCCAGTCCGTCGGCCGCGTCATGCGCAAAGCCGAGGGCAAGGACTACGGCTATATCATCCTTCCCGTCGCCATTCCACCGGGAGTCTCCCCGTCCCAGGCGCTCAACGACAACACGCGCTTCCGCGTCGTCTGGCAGATTCTCAACGCTTTGCGCGCCCACGATGACCGCTTCAACGCGAAGGTCAACTCGATTGCGCTCAACGAGAAAGTTAAGCTGCCCATCGATGTTCAGCCCGTACCAAACTCGAAGCCAAACGACAAGCCTGCCGACGACGATCCGGCCACGGCCAAGAATAGGCTCAATGCTTCCGATACCTCCCCAACCGGCCAGTCCGAAGCTTCCAGCGAGCAGGAACTCACCGCGGAGCAGATGACTCTGTTCTCCCTCGAGGCCTGGCAGGAAGCCATGTACGTCAAGCTGGTCGACAAGGTCGGCACACGTACTTATTGGGAAGACTGGGCTGACGATGTCGCCACGATCGCCGAAGCACAAATCGCTCGCATCAAGGCACTCATCAATGCCGCGGATGACACGATCCGCAAGGAATTCGAGGTCTTCATCGAGGGCCTGCGCGGGAACCTCAACGACTCGATTACCGAGGACGAAGCGATCAGCATGCTCTCGCAGCACCTGATCACCGCCCCGGTGTTCAATGCACTGTTCACCGAGCACGACTTTGCCGCGCACAACCCGGTCGCCCGCGTCATGCAGCGCATGGTCGACGCGCTCTCGGACGCCAAGCTCGAGTCGGAGACCGAGTCTCTGACGAAGTTCTACGAGTCGGTCCGCATCCGCGCCTCCGAGGTCTCCTCCGCTTCCGGCAAGCAGCAAGTGATCAAGGACCTATACGAACGATTCTTCCGCAAAGCCTTCAAGAAACAGTCCGAGGCCCTCGGCATCGTTTACACCCCAGTTGAGGTCGTCGACTTCATCCTTCGCTCCGCCGATCAAATCTCCCGCTGGCACTTCGGCAAGGGCCTTACCGACGAAGGCGTCCACATTCTCGACCCCTTCACCGGCACCGGCACGTTCATGGTTCGCCTCCTCCAGTCTGGTCTCATCGAACCCGACGACCTCGCCCGCAAGTACGCGACCGAGCTCCACGCCACTGAGATTATGTTGCTCGCCTACTACGTCGCCGCGGTCAACATCGAGACCACCTACAACGCACTCCAGGCCGAACGCGCCCAACGCAATGGCGAACCCGAGCCCGAGTACGTCCCCTTCGACGGCATCGCTCTTGCCGATACCTTCCAAATCCATGAGGAAGGCGACATCCTCGACCTCAAGGTCTTCAAGGAAAACAACGCCGCCATCCAACGGCAAATCGATGCTCCTATCAATATCATCGTCGGTAACCCGCCCTACTCCGTGGGCCAGACGAGTGCGAACGATAACAACCAAAACCTCAAGTACCCGACGCTCGACAAACGTATCGAGGAAACCTTTGCTGCAAATTCCAGCGCTCAGCTAAAGAACTCCCTCTATGATTCATACCTCCGCGCATTCCGCTGGTCGATTGACCGACTCGGTACACACGGTGTGATGGCATTTGTTTCAAACGGCGGCTGGATAGACGGCAACACCGCTGACGGAGTTCGGTTGTCTCTTGACGATGAACTCAGCGACATTTACGTGTATAACCTTCGCGGTAATGCGCGTACTGCAGGCGACGTTCGACGACAAGAAGCAGGCAATGTCTTCCGTGACGGCGGACGCACAACTATTGCGATCATCATCGCCGTCAAGCGCGAAATCCCCGACGATGTCTGTATCCACTACCGCGATATTGGCGACTACCTCAGTGCAGACGAAAAACTTGCGATTGTTGATCACTCCACGCTCGATAATGTCGATTGGCAAATTATTGAGCCCAATATTTACGGCGACTGGCTCGATCAGAGAAATGACGAATTTGAAACTTGGCCTGCTCTGGGCGACAAGAAAAACAAAACCGGGCTAAAGATTTTCAGACTGTTTTCCGCAGGCTTGAAAACAAGTCGAGATCCATGGTGTTACTCCAGCCAACAAGCAAAACTGAGGTCTCAGGTCACGAGTTCAGCAGCTTTTTATAATTCTGAAGCTGAACGACTCGGAAAACTAGTCGCTAAAGGGCAGTCCGAAGATGAGGCCCGTAAAGAGATCTGTTTTAACTCGGAGAAATTTTCGTGGGACCGAGTAAACATTCGAAACGTAGTCCGCGGCAAGAACATTACAATCGACCAAGCAGGCTTCCGGACAAGCCTCTATCGCCCCTTTTTCAAGCAGCATTCATATTTTGATCCAACTCAGCAATTGAACAACTGCACCTACCAGCTGCCGCAGCTGTTCCCCACGCCAGCCCATGACAATTTGGGTTTCTACCAAGTAGGGGCAGGATCAGCAGTACCGTTTGGAGTAATCGCCACAAATTTGCTGCCCAATCTTCACGTGACTGGAGCTGGCTCAGGCGGCCAATTCTTCCCCCGCTGGACCTGGGAGCACATCAAGGCGCCGGAAGGTGAGCTGGACTTTGGGATGGGGGCATCGGAAGGCTCGGAGCCTGGTACGGAAGGAGAAATCCTCGACGGGTACCAGCGCGTGGACAACATCACGGACGAGATTCTTAGGATTTACCGCCAGGCGCTGGGCTCGGATGTGACGAAAGACGACATCTTCTACTTCGTGTACGGGCAGCTGCATGACCCCGAGTACCGAGAGAAGTACGCCGCGGATCTGAAGAAGATGCTGCCACATATCGAAACGCCGACGTCGCGGGCGCGGTTCGACCAGCTGGCTGACGCCGGCCGGGAGCTCATGGATCTGCATGTGAACTACGAGGACGTGGAGCCGTGGCCGGTCACGGTGGAGGTGAAGGCATCGGCAGACGAGTCCGACCGCGAGACGTGGCGCGTGCAGAAGATGAAGTGGGCGAAGAGGAAGGACTCGGAGACGGGTAAGAACGTCAACGATGTAACGACGTTGGTCTACAACAAGTCCGTGACCGTGCGCGACATCCCGGCCGAAGCGGACGAGTACATGCTCGGCTCGCGGTCTGCGCTGGCGTGGATTATTGACCGGTACCAAGTGAAGAAGGACAAGGCATCGGGAATCGTCAACGACCCCAACGACTGGGCTGACGAGGTGGGAAATCCGCGGTACATCGTGGACCTCATCGCGAAGGTTACGCGCGTGGCGGTGAAGACTGTACGAATCGTCGAAGGAATCAGAGAGGTTGGCGAAAATAAGTAGCTCTGGGGGACATGCCATCGATTAAACCGGGGTCGAGCCTGCGCCTCAGTACAGCGCGGGCGCTTCCTCTTTTTAGTCTCTGAAAGAATCATTTCAAGGCCACCAATTCTGCTCGGCGAGACAGAGTATGTCTCGCACATGCAGGTGACAGGCCGAGGCTAGCTGTATGTCGTAATGTCAGGTAATATAAGTTCCAACTTTTGCCTCAGACTTTCGCCGATAAGGAAAGGTGGACAGAGCCATGAATCGCAAAGACGCAGCACGTAAGCGTCTTCTTGAAAGCGCTCAAGAGTCTGCCGCCTCTGTCGAAGTACTTAGCGACAACGAACTTGCTACAGCAGCCTACCGTCAGCTTCTCCGCACAATCGATGCTCAATCTGAGCCCCTTGATCCCGGTGCTGCGGAAGCGTTTGCTCATGAAGAAATCGCCACTATGCGAATGGAAAAGAGGACCCGTACCGCCTTGGGAGCAGGTAAGTGACCGAAGAGCTTCAACAGATAGCAGCACACAGAAAGTTGCGTCTGGTTGTTGATACTAACCTCTTTATATCGTCTTTGCTGTCACCTCGCGGCTCCGTGCGCGCGCTGATTGAAGCATGTTTTGCAGGAAAATTTGAGCTGCTCTACTGCGAACGCCTTCTCCAGGAGATTGAAGACGTTATTTCTAGAGCAAAATTTCGGAAGCACTTCACTGTAGAAGAAGGCCTATCCCTTATCGATGCCATCGTCCTTGTCGGGACAGAGGTTCCGGACCGCGAGGAGCAAAAACTACCGCGAATCTGCGATGACCCCGATGACAACTTCCTTTTCGCTCTCTACGAAGACGGTAACGGAGACCTCCTTGTTAGCGGCGACAAAGATGTCCGCAAAGCCGCAGTCAGCGCACTTTGGGTTACCAGCGCCGATGGCAAAATGGCAGCCACTCTCCTAGAGAATAGGAAGGCTTGGGGATCCGAACTTCTCAGAGGTGATAGTGAGAGCGGATGGGAGGCTATCGAAGCAGCGGGAAATCGGGCTATTTTCAACGCCGTTAATTTCCTATTCGAGGTAATAGAGGGCATTAAGTCCAAAAAATTTGACCGTGAACTACTCGCCCAAGCCGTTGGCCCCGGCACCGCAACTGCGTGGCTTGATGACTTCGAATCAGCTCAGTCATTGTTAACGAACCGCGCATTCGGTACTCACCCGATTATCATCTCGCCCGAGATTGTTGCCATCAAACTGGTGCCTGATCTTGGAGATTCCTACGTCGCGCTGCGGCCGACTGCACCGATCGAAAACGCCGTTTTCCTCACACTTGAGCGTTGCCCAGACCTTCTCGATAACAAAGGGAACGACGCTCTCGGCCTTGATGGTTGGAGAGCACACAGCATAGGGCCACGATTCTTACAGCCCAATGAAGTCCGGCCTCCAACGGATGCAGTACGCAAGAAGGCAGTTCAGTCGCTACGCGGTTCGCGAAACTAAGCAAGCCCCAGAAAACAGATCACCATAATTTTCGACCCCTTTGGAGTCTTTCACGCGCACACCTTTCGTTAATTTTTATGCAGAGTTCTCTCTTCAGTTCCTAATCAGCCTTTCGGCTGCAGGCAGGCGTTGCGCCCTATATCGTTGAAAGGATTGATTCACGTGCACCATTAGCGAGGGGAGCCGCAGCCGCATGAAGGGCGAAGTCAAACAGGCATATACCATTTTCGACAGCGTCGAGAAAGAACTCATTATCCCTGTTTATCAACGCAATTACGACTGGTCAAAGAAGCAATGTGAGCGACTATTCGACGACCTGGAAACTCTGATTACGGAGAACAGAGAACGTCACTTCTTCGGCTCGATCGTTGGCAACCCCGAGACATCGTTCAAGTGGGTCGTTATTGATGGCCAACAGCGCCTCACCACGCTGAGTCTCTATATCCTCGCGCTCACTCACCTGTTGGATACCGGTGTCGTAACCTCCAAAGACCCCGAACTCGCACGGCGGTTGCGTACTAGCTATCTCATGAAAAACAGCTCGACCAACGAACCAAAATTCAAGCTCAAACCTGTAAAGAACGACGCGACCGCTTACAAGCGTTTGTTCGGCGATGAGTCGATGTTCATCGAGGACAGCAACCTCACGGCAAATTACCGGTACTTCCTCGAGCGAATGAACAAGACCAAGCTCACCGGCGATCAACTGTGGAACGCCATCGAGCGACTTGACCTCATGATTCTCGATCTAGAGTCGCACGATGATCCACAACGCATCTTCGAATCTCTCAACTCGACAGGCCTTGCGTTGAGCGAAGGCGACAAGATTCGCAATCTCATACTCATGGGCTGCGAGCACCAGTTACAGACGACGCTGTACGAGAACTACTGGAATCCGATGGAGAAGAATATTTGGTACCTCACGGACTGGTTCATCCGCTGGTACCTAACAATCAAATTGTCGCGGACTCCCAAGCGCAACGAGGTCTATGACGAGTTCAAGGCATACTTCAAAAAGCAAAGTTCCGATGTCCAGACGGTACTCGCCGACATGTACGAGTATTCCCAGTTCATGCGCGAGATCTGTGGATCCGACACGAAGAATGCCGCGCTGGACGCACAGCTCGAACGATTTAATTTCATCCGCGGCGATGTTCTGCTTCCGCTTCTCTTGCCGTTGTATCGCGACGTCAAGCTTGGCAAGCTTTCAAGAAACGAATTTTCGCGCATCATTCGACTACTGGAGATCCATATCTTCCGCCGTACGGTCGCTTCTGTTCCGACGAACTCGCTCAACAAGGTCTACGAGACCATGTACAACGACATGCGGAAGATTCGTGGAGAGAAAGATACGGCGTACGACGTGCTCACCTATCTGCTCCGACGCCGCGACGGATCGTCCGGACGCATTCCCAGCGACGAAGAATTTAGCGCTGAGTTCCGCACCCGCAATATGTACAACATTCACAAAAATGTGCGCGCTTATCTTTTCGATGTTCTCGAAAACGGGGATTCCAACGATACGAAGGACATCGCAACCGCGCTCGAGAACGGCAATATCAGTGTCGAGCACATTATGCCGCAGACGCTCAATGCGCAGTGGAAAGAAGAACTCGGAGAGGACTTTCAGGAGATCCATCAAACGTGGGTAAACCGCATTGGAAACCTCACTGTCACTGGTTACAACTCCGCGTACTCCAACTCCAATTTCATTACCAAGCGTGACCGTGAGAAAGGCTTCCGAGAAACCGGTTATCGCCTCAATGACGATGTAAAGACGAAGGACAAATGGGACCGGGCAGCTATGGAGCAGCGTACCGACGCACTTTTGCGCCGCGCTCTCAACTACTGGTACCTCCCCAATTCCGACTTTATCCCCAAGCGCGAAGTGCTCCCTACTGAGCCGATGGGCGACGATGCGAACTTCACTGGGCGCTCGATCAGCGCCTTCGAATGGGAAGGCATCAAGATCCCTGTCAAAACCTGGGCCGAGTTCGTCCACATGCTGCTTAAGTTGATGGCCGAACGCTACCGCACGGAACTGATAAACTTCGTCGAACAAGCATCAGGAACTCTCGTGCTTACTAAGTCCGGCTACGCGTACTCGAGCCGAGTGCGTGAAGTTGATGCAGGTCTGGGCGTCGTCCTGTCTACATCGACCGATCAGAAAATTTCCTTCCTCCGTAGACTCTTCGATCATCTTCAACTAGATACCAACGAGGTCATCCTCACGCTGAGGAAGACAGCAGGCGAATCACAACGCAACGAGGAAGAAGCCGAATCGAAATACTCTGCACTCACCGTGTTCAAGAGCATGGCGGACGATTTTGGTTCCCAGAACATCACTCCAGAAGACACGCAGCAATTCGAGAATCAATTTGCTGAAGCGTTGGAGAAGTTCCGTCCAGATGAACCTGCCACTGTACTGGGAACGAAACCGCTTTCAGAGCTTGAGACAGCTGAGGGAATTGCAGCTGCCAGCGCCGCGGAGATTATTGCGGCTATCTGTCTAACCTACGACAAGCCGCCGGTGTATTTCCCCAACGCAATGTTCCACGCCATTGCAAACGGACACATGTCAATGTGGCTTGCGCGACTTGAAGACATTGATGCTGCCGTGGACGAGAACCACTAAAGCATAAGACACCACGTTCGTTGGGAACATCGAATCTTCCGATTAATCACGGCGCCCTTCACCTCGGGCGCCGACGGCGGAGTGGGCGACAGTGCGGGCGGCATCGGCAAGCGCGATGAGTTTGATAAGCCAATCTTCGACCTTGACGGTGTCGTCTTCCTCGCTCGGGGAGGCGGGGTTGAGGACGAACTCCATCCGCTGCGCGGAGTTGACGACCGAGGTGGGAAGAGCGGTCTCACGCACGAGCTTATCCTGCGCCGCCTTCGCCGCGTAGTACGGGAACTTCGTATTCTCGGGCTTGTCGAGGTTAGTGATGGACAGGAAGACGAGATGGCCCACGCCGGTGTGCGGGCACGCGTCAATAATGCGGCGCATGACGGTCGCCTCAGCGCTCCTCGTTCCCGTAATCGCGATGGCGACTTATGCAACCAGCTTCAGCAGCATCGATAACAGGGCCTGGCTCAGCTTTGCGTTCCTAGCGTTGTACTTTTCGGGCACCGTCCCGCTCGTGAAATCCATGGTGCGTGAGCGCAAGACGCCAGGTTTCACGCAGTTCTCCATCCTCTTCCACGCCGCCTGCGCCATCGCTTTTGCCGCAATAGTCGTAGCGCTGCTAACCAAAGAGTTTCTCAACATCTTTACCGCTACAGGGTTTAGTGCCTTCGGCCATCACATAATCTGGCAGGCAGCACTAATGGAACTAACTCTCATTGTGATGGTTACTTTGTGGTGAGCGCCGCGGTCACACTATTGAGGCGCGGGGCCTACTGCATCGACAATGAGCGCAATATCATCCTCGGAGTAGTCGGCATGAGCTGTAAGTCTTAGCAATGCCTGTCCGAGCGGTACCGACGGATAGCGGATCGGAGAAACAATTACTCCCCTTTCAGCCGCCTGTGCCGCACACTCCATAGCTGCGTCCTCAGCGCCTACTGGCAAGACGATAATAGGTGCGGGCGAGTCCGCCACTTTCCATCCGTTCGCCCGCAGACGCTGCCGAAGGTTGTGCACGACGCGGGCAAGCCGTGGCACATGCGAAGGAACAAGAGCTAACGCCGCACTAATAGCAGCCGCCTGCGATGGTGGCATGGACGTTGAGAAGATATAGCTGCGGCAGCGTTGGCGGCATAGCTCGATAAGTGGCTCACTGCCCACGACGAAAGCGCCCGCCACACCTAGGGCTTTGCTAGCGGTACCGATATAGATATCCGGCAAAGGTAAATCGAAATGCTCACAAACGCCGCGTCCATTTCTGCCAAGTGTGCCGATCCCGTGCGCGTCATCGATCATCAACCAGGCGTTGTAATCCTGAGCAAGTTCCTGAAGCGCATGGAGATTCGCAAGCTCGCCGGACATGGAAAATACGCCGTCACTGACAATCAATCGGCGCTCTGATGCATCGGCAGCAAGCTGCTCTTCTAAGGTTTTCACGTCGAGGTGCGGATAAACAGATGACCGGATCCCTTGGTAGCTCGACTTGGCCAGCCGGATGCCGTCGATGATGCTCGCATGATTATCAGCGTCAGAGAAAATAGAAAGTCTCTCGCCACAATCTCGCGCAGCTGCAGCAAGCGCAGGGATTACTCCCATGTTGGCGTGGTAACCCGAACCGAACACGAGCGCTGCCGGCGCACCGACAAAACCAGCCAGATCACGCTCGAGCGCGACATGATAATCACTCGTACCCGTAGTCAGTCGCGATCCTCCCGACCCCACCCCGGCGCGCAGCGTTGCTTCGTGGGCTGCGTCGGCAAGCGCGCGATTCGCCCCGAGCCCCAGGTAATCAGACGATCCCGCAAGCAGCGTTTCACGCCCATCGACCACGGTGCGCGGACTTTGACTACCGCTAATGACCCTTTCGACTCTTTCCAGACCACGCTCACGCCACGAAGCATTAGAACTGCATGCCCAGTCTTCCAGGCTCATTGCCAAGAACCTTCCACGAGGACAGGCTTTTCACGCAGCCACTGCTCTGTCGCCGGAAGTGCACTAAGTGCGCCTGAATAGAACAAGACACGTCCGCCTTGTTTCCCGCCTTCAGCCTTGACGTTGTGCAAAGCCGTATAGGAACCTTCGACCGCAACATAACCCGTGGTGTAGCTCGGGTCATCGGAAATACAGACTTCCGCGACAATGCCCGGCGCAGCAAGAGCCTTGGATGCTAAAGCAACGGCATCAGCCCGATGGTTCTTCGACTCGGCGCAAAAGGAATCAGCCCAATCAAATGTTCCCACCCGAACGCCACGTTGCCCATGAGTGTCTAGACGCTCGCCGGTTTCAGCACAGACGATGCTCGCACCGCGCATATCGCGGGTGCGGTACAGAAGCTCGATACCTCGGCGGGCTGCGCTCTCGGAAACTCGGTTGCCCTTAGCGAGCACGGCTATCATCGCTGTTTGTGCAGACTCCGGGTTCTCGCAGTCCCGTGTACTCACCTTCAAGGCACTGACATGAGCAATGTCGCTTGCTGCAACCACCCTCGTAGCGATATTGATGGAATCCGGCACGCCCTTTTCGTGCCGCAACGCACGAGTAGCAAGCTCTGAGCTCACACGAGGAACAAGGTGCGGTTCTACGATGCGTTCTGCACCCGAGATATGCCTACCTTCAAGGCTTGCACGCATCTTGATACTCATCAGCACAGTCGAGGTTTTTGCCATGCAGGTATCGTAGCCCAGCATCTTGAACACCGTTCAATAATTATCAAACAGGGTTAATCCCCTCTCCTAGTTCCGCTCGGAAACGCACTTACCGACGCCAAGTGACAGAGCGACTTCCACGAGACATTAAGAACCCCCACGTGCCTTCCAACCACATATGTGGTCGGGGCTCGTGGGGGTTGCTTAGTGCGATGTGTGGGTATTTCCCCTACTGCTGTGCTGCGGTGCCTAGGCTATCCTCCATGCAGGCCTGCTGCTGAGCAGGGTCCTGCATCTCCAAGCACTTGTCGGCGCCGGTCTCACCGAGGAACGCGACGCCGAGGGCCATGACGGCGATGGAGCCAGCGAGGGCCAGGATGGAAGTAACCAGGCCGACGATGGACATCCAGGTGCGGCGCAGCTCCTTCGGGCGCTTGCCGCCAACGACCAGCGCGATGATGGAGACGATGATGCCGATTGGGCCAAGCAGGAGCGGCGGAACAATCAGCAGCAGGGACAGCAGCGCGATGATGCCGATGACCATCGCCCAGATAGCAACGGCGTTCTTCTTTGCCGGCTGGCTGTCAGCACCAGCGTAGGCCGGGTAGCCGGTGCCAGCGGCGGTTGCGTTAGCGTCCGTGGCGTATGCGTCGTGAGCGCGCTCCTCGTTGGCCTTGGAGGTTGCCTCACCGTAGGACGGCAGCTTGCTGGTGCTGTCGCTGCTAAATGGGTTCTTTACGTTGTCCGGGTTCTCTGGGTTGTTCAGGTTGTTCGGATTCTCTGGGTTGTTCGGGGTGGTCATGTGGTTGGCCTCCTTGGGGCAGCCCTAACTGCGTGCTCTTTATCGAATATGTGCGTTTAATAACTTATACGTTTGCAATCGCTTCCGGCCACGTTACTTACGAAACCTGTGAAATCACTGGCAACCTAGTTTTGAGTAGAGCCATTCAAAGAATCTTCCATGCAGGCTTGCTTTTGCGCTGGGTCATCGATGGTCGTGCACATTTCAGGGTCAGGCGTCATCGTCCAACCAATGTGCGTATACAAGTAAATCGAGAAAGCAACGGACAAGATTAAAGCGATAATTGAGGTAATCAAGCCGGCGATGGACATCCAGGCGCGGCGCAGCTCTTTTGGTCGCTTCTTGCCTTTTAGCAATGCGATGATGGAGACGATGATGCCAATCGGCCCCAGCAGCAGCGGTGGAACAACTAGGAACAAAGACACCAGCGCAATGATGCCGATAACGAGAGCCCAAACAGCGATCACGCTCTTCTTTTCGGCTTGAGGTTCACCGACAACACCACCGGCATAGGCTGGGTATGCCGTGCCCTCGGTACTGTCGGAATTCTTCTCATTGCCCGGGGTGTGAGGGTCGTTCGGGGTGGTCATACGCTTGGCCTCCTTGAGTACAGCCCACAAGCCTTAATCGTGTTATTGCTCATCGTTCTATTACTTTTGACTACTGCTTTTGACCAAGTTACCCACGCTGGGTGCGCTCCACGCTAGGAGTGCACCGCGTCGCGTCACCTACCACTTGCGCAGGTACTCGATGCGCTGGCGCAGTTGCTCGGCGTCGCAAAGCGCGGTGGGTGGGCCGCCGCAGGCCTTGCGAACCTCAGTGTGAATGGCGCCGTGGGGGCGGCCGGTGCGCTGCGCGGTAATGGAGACAACGGTGTTGAGTTCCTTGCGCAGGTTGCCAATCTCATCTACTACGCCGGTGGATTCTTGGTTGTTAGTTGGTTCCTCACGGCGCTTCGGGGCGTACTGCATGCCGTAGAGCTTGCGGCGCTGTTCCTCAGCGGCCTCAGCAGCCCGGCGCGCCTTCTCCTCTGCTTCGCGGCGGTCGAGTTCCTCCGACTGCTTCTTGCGCAACAGGTCCTTGACCTGGTCGGCGTCGAGAAGCCCGGGGATGCCCAGGAAGTCCGCATCGACGTCTTCGGTGATATCGCCGGTGTTGAACTGCGAGCCGTTAAACAGCAAGCCGGAAAATTCCGCCTCAGCGCCGAGGGCCTCGTAGGAGGGCTCGAGCATGTCGGGCTCAGACTTCTTAGTATTGGCCTCCGCCAATAGCTCGTCGTCCCAGCCCTCTTTATCGGGGCCCTTTCCTCACCCAGGACATGGTTGCGTTCCTTTTCCATGTTCTCAGCCAGGCCCAGCAGCACCGGCACGGAAGGCAGGAACACCGAGGCGGTCTCACCGGGCATACGCGATCGCACGAAGCGGCCGATTGCCTGCGCGAAGAACAGCGGAGTCGAGGCCGAGGTGGCGTAAACGCCCACCGCTAGGCGCGGGACGTCGACGCCCTCAGACACCATGCGCACTGCCACCATCCACTCGTCGGTGGACTTGGAAAACTCCTCAATGCGGTCCGAAGAGCCCGGGTCATCGGACAAAATCACGGAGACCGGGGTCGAGGAAAGCTGCTTCAGCAGCTTCGCGTAGGCACGCGCGGTCTGCGTATCGGTAGCAAGCACCAGGCCGCCGGCGTCCGGCATGTTGCGGCGCATCTGCATAAGGCGCGTGTGTGCGGCCTGCAGCACCGCCGGGATCCACTCGCCCTTCGGGTCCAGCGCCGTCTTCCATGCACGGGCTGTCTGCTCAGGGTTCAAGATATCGCCCAGACGCGCGGCGTATTCCTCACCCGCGGAGTCACGCCAGCGCGCCTCGCCCGAGTAAGACAAGAACACAACGGGGCGCACGACGCCGTCGCGAAGCGCATCGCCATAGTTATAGGCGTGATCCGAGCGAGAGACCAGGTGGCCCTCACCGTCCTCCTCGTAGCGCACGAAAGGAATCTGCGAGTCATCCGAACGGAAAGGCGTACCGGTAAGCGCCAAGCGATGCTCGACGTCGTCATAAGCCTCGCGCACGCCGTCGCCCCAGCTCTTGGAGTCACCGGCGTGGTGGATCTCATCCAGAATCACCAACGTACGGCGCGCCGAAGCCACCGCGCGGTGCTTGAACGGGTGCATGCCCACCTGGGCATAGGTCACCACGATGCCATCCATCGCCGGGTTCACGGCAGAAGAATTCGAGAAGTTCGGATCCAGCGCCAAGCCCACGCGCGCGGCTGACTGGGACCACTGAATCTTCAGGTGTTCAGTAGGCACCACGACGATGACGCGCTCGACCGTGCGGTCTTCCATCAGCTCCGTGGCAATGCGCAGCGCGAAGGTGGTCTTACCCGCGCCAGGCGTTGCCACGGCCATGAAGTCCTGCGGCTTCTTGGCGAGGAACTTGTCGAGGGCGGCCTGCTGCCAGGCGCGTAGCTTTCCGTTGTTGGCGAATCTTCTGGGGTTGCGGGACACAGAATTACTCACCGGGCGGCTCACTTGCGGCGCAGGCCCTTGTACACGCGCTCACAATCCGGGCATACCGGGGAGCCGGGCTTTGCCTGCTTGGTTACGGGGAAGGTCTCGCCGCACAGCGCAACGACGTACTTACCGTTGACTGCGGAGTCCAAAATCTGGTCTTTCTTTACGTAATGAAAGAACTTCGGGGTGTCATCAGAAGTGGACGTGTCCTCGCGGACGTCGGGGCGTTCAATCGTCTTAGTCGTCGTACTCACTCCACCAATCATGCCGCATCGGTGTCGAAGTTCGCACCTCGCCCGTCTACCCTTGTACGCATGTCCCCCAAGAACTCGCGCGATAGGTTAAGCCGAAATTCCTCCGGCACCCCACAAACGGGGCGGCGCGGATGGGCGCGCCCTTTCCGACGCCGCGAAGCCCACCTCATCACCACCGCCCAGCTCTCCCCGGGCCAACAGTTGCATCGGCGCGAAGTCATCTATTCCATCCTGCAGTTTCTGCGCGTGCCCTCCCTCCTCATAGGCGGCGCGCTCATGTACTTCTTCGACGCCTGGCTCGCCGGCACCTTAATTATCGCCGTTACCTTCCCGCTGCCGTGGATCGCCGTGGTAATTGGTAACGCGCAGGGCCAGCGCAAGGACAAGCGCGAAAAGAACATCTATAAGCCGGCGCTTGCCCGCCAGATGGCGCAAATGCAGGCAGAACAACTAGCCCAGCCCAAGCGCGAGGGCATCGAGCAGCGGACTGCCGAGACCATCGAACATGACGACGACTCGCAATAATCGGCATAGATAAACAGATAAAGAAATAAGGCTGGAGAAAAGACGGAGAAAAGACAATGACTAAATTTGGACCTGACTTCAATCCCGAGCTCCCCGTCGCCGCCGTCGCCGCGGAGCTTGGCGAGTTCTTGAGCTCCCACGGTTTCACCGCCGACGGCATCGCTGGGCACTTAGGCCCCGAGTACACCGAGGCGCTTCACCGCGGCGAGCCGGCCGCCGTGGCCCTGGGCGCTGCGGGTGATACCACCTTGGACGCACTAATCCGCCTGTTTATCCTGCACGAGGCCGTGGCTCCGACGCAGCTTTCCGACGTCCTCGGCGCCCGCCTTGCCACCAAGCTCATGGATGCAGGCGTCGCACAACTCGACGAGTCCGGCAATGCCTACATTGCCTATGACATCCGCCCACACATCATCGTCGGCACCAACCGCCTGGTCTTCTCTGACGTGGATGCTTCCCTGGTGGACCACGTCCCGGGCTCCGAGCACGTGCTCGGCGTGGGAGCGGCCAGCCTCTCGCTTTTGCAATCGACGCCGCTTACTCCGGTGGAGACCACATTGGACCTAGGCACCGGCTCCGGCGTGCAGCTGCTCGGCCAGCTTTCCACCGCCGCCCACGTGACGGCCACCGACCTACACTCCCGCGCTCTGGACCTCGCGCGCGCCACGCTGGCCGCCGCAGGCCCCGCGGCAGAAGAAAAGGTCGAACTGCTCCAGGGCTCCTGGTTTGAACCAGTAGCCAGCCGCCGCTTCGATCGCATCGTGGCCAACCCGCCTTTCGTGGTGGGCCTGCCGGAAGTCGGCCACATCTACCGCGACTCCGGGCTAAACCTGGACGGCGCCAGCGAGCTCGTGGTCTCCCAGGCAGTCGAGCACCTCGCACCAGGCGGTAGCGCACACATCTTGGGAGCATGGGTCCACCAAGGCGAGCAGTCCTGGCAGCAGCGCGTGGCCTCCTGGCTGCCGGAAAAGGGCGTGGCCGCCTGGATAATCCAGCGCGACGTCGCCGACCCTGCCCTCTACGTCTCCACCTGGCTCAAGGACGAGTCAGTGGACGTTCGCAGCGACCTCGGCCGCGAGCGTGCCCGGCTTTGGCTTGAGCACTTTAACGAGCACGACGTCACCGGCATCGGCTTTGGTTTTGTGGCCATCCAGCGCATCGACGATGACGAGCCTTCCGACGTCCTCGCCGAGTACATGCCGCAGCCTTTCACCGATCCCCTGGGCCCAGAAGTAGAGGAATACTTCGCGCGCGTGGCCTGGCTCCGAGGTCTTGTCCCGGGCGAGCTAGAGACCAAGCACTTCCAGGTCCGCCCCGGCGTGGCCCGCGAGGACGTGCAGCTTCCCGACGCCGAGTTGGGCATGGGCTTTGCCCCCGCCGCGCTGCGCCTTACCCGCACGGAGGGCCCACGCTGGTCCCACGACGTCGACAAGCACATCGCGGCCATCGTCGTCGGCTTAAACCCAGCGGGGCTCTCCCTTGGCGAGACCATCGAGCTCTACGCCGCAGCCCAGGGCTTCGATGAGGAGGAGCTGGTGGCCTCCGCGCTGCCGGCCATGGTTGACCTCATCCGCCACGGCCTCATCATCCCCACCGAGCTGGCCCCGTTCTGCAACCTTGTAAATGGCGCAGTCGCTGCCGGCCAAACTGCTACTGCTGAGGAGGAAGACTAATGCGCGCAGTTTTAACCCGAGTATCCAGCGCTTCAGTGATCGTAGATGGCGAGGTCGTAGGGGCTATCGACTGCCCAGAAACCGGCGGGCTCCTCGCACTTGTGGGAGTATCACGCGAAGACACTGCAGTAAATACTGCAGAGCTAGAAGCCAAGATAGAGAAGATGGCGCGCAAGATTGCCGAGCTACGCATCCTCGAAGGCGAGAAATCCGTCGAGGAAGCAGGCGCTCCCGTGCTGGTAGTTAGCCAATTTACGCTCTATGGCAAGACTGCTAAGGGACGCCGCCCCTCTTGGTCTGATGCCGCGCCCGGGGATGCAGCAGAGCCTGTGATTGAGAAAATCATTGCAAGACTTCTTGCACGCGGCGTCCACGTTGAGACCGGAAAGTTCGGCGCGATGATGGAAGTTGCATCCGTCAATCAAGGCCCTTTCACCGTTCTGGTGGAAACTTAAAGGGGATCAATTAACCCCAAGGGGCGATTAATACATCCGAGCGCAGGTACTTTTACCTGCGCTTTTTCTTTTTGTCTGTGACGTAGTTCATTGTTTAATTTAGAGTGTTGAACAAAGCACAATCTGGCGCAAAACTCAAATTTTAAGGGAGTGATAAAAAACGTACTTGCAATGCGATAATTTATTATCAAATCTTCTCCAAACAGGCTTATGATAAAGACACAGCGAAGCAACAAGGGCTGAAGCTGCAGGACACAGAGTTAAAAAGTCCAACTGCAGTTGCAAAATTGTAGCCGCGAGAAAATTCTCAAGACTTGCAAAGTTGCGCCAAGCTCTAAGGCTTCGGTCGATCAACTAGAGACATCAAGGAGACCAAAAAATGTCTCACTCAGTCTTGCGGAAAGACACCGCTAACCATCCGGAGAATGAGCCAAACATGCCTGAGAACATGAAGACCTCAAAAGCAGTCAAAGCTGAACAAGCCGCAGGATTCGATCCTGCAGAATCCCCATTCGCCGGCACCACCGGCGCACCGAAGTGGAACAACTCCGACCTAACCTGGATGCTCTCCCTCTTCGGCACCGCAATCGGTGCAGGCGTTCTGTTCCTCCCAATCAACGCCGGCATCGGCGGCATCATCCCGCTCATCATCATGACGGTTGTTGCCCTGCCGATGACCTACTGGGCACACCGCGGCCTGGCGCGCCTGGTTCTCTCCAGCTCCAAGCCATCCGGTGACCTGACCGACGTCGTCGAGGAGCACTTCGGCATCAAGGCAGGCGTGTTCATGAACATCCTGTACTTCCTGTCCGTCTACCCCATCCTCTTGGTCTACTCCGTGACCATCACCAACACGGTTAACTCCTTCTTGGAGCACCAGCTCGGCATCACCCCGCCGGACCGCTGGCTGACCTCCCTGCTGCTCGTCGGCGGCCTCATCCTCATCGTCCGCATGGGCAAGGATGTCATCGTCCACGTCATGTCCTGGCTGGTCTACCCATTCATCGCCGTCCTGGTCCTCCTGTCCATCTACCTCATCCCGAAGTGGAACACCGCACTGTTCGATTCCTTCGACCTGAACGTTGCCCGTGAAGCTTCCGGCCACAGCTTGGGCGTCACCCTGATGCTCCTGGTTCCGGTTATGGTCTTCTCCTTCAACCACTCCCCGATGATTTCCTCCTTCGCAGTTGACCGCCGCGAGACCTACGGCAAGTTCGCTGAGGTCAAGGCGCGCACCACCCTGCTGCGCGCAGAAATCCTCATGGTCGTCGTCGTTATGTTCTTCGTCTTCTCCTGCGCACTGTCACTGTCGCCAGCTGACATGGCAGAAGCAAAAGCCCAGAACATCACCATCCTGTCCTACCTGGCTAACCACTTCGATACCCCGATCATCCAGTGGATTGCACCGATTATCGCAATGATCGCTGTTGCAAAGTCCTTCCTCGGCCACTACCTCGGCGCTGCTGAGGGCTTCGAAGGCCTCATCCTCAAGGGCAACAAGAACCTCGACAAGGACGACGCTGCAACCGCTCGCAAGCTCGGCACCATCACCCTCATCTTCATGCTGATTACCGCATGGTTGACCGCTTGGGCAGACCCATCCATCCTGGGCATGATTGAGACCCTGTGCGGCCCGACGATTGCACTCATCCTCTTCCTCATCCCGATGTGGGCAATCCACAAGGTTCCTGCACTGCAGCGCTTCAAGGGCCAGGCTTCCAACTACTTCGTCTTCTTCATGGGCCTGGTAGCTGTCGCCACCATCCTCTACACCATCGTCCAGGCTTTCTAAACACTAGAAACCCCCGGACCCCCTCTCCCCCTCGGAAGATTCAAGGAAAAGCAATGTTCATCAGCATTTTCGATATGTTCAAGATCGGCATCGGCCCCTCAAGCTCACACACGCTTGGCCCAATGAAGGCTGGTAAGGCGTTCGTAGATGAGCTGAAAGAAAAGGACATCTTCGACCACGTCACCCGCATTCAAGCCAACGTGTACGGTTCCCTCTCGCTTACCGGCATCGGTCACTCCACCGATAAGGCCATCCTCCTGGGCCTGGCCGGCGAGGTGCCAGAGACCGTAGACATCGACGGCATCAACGAATTCGTGAAGAACGTTCGCACCTCCGAAAAGCTCATGCTCGGTGGTACCCGCGAGGTCGATTTCCCGAAGGAAGGCGGCTTCTACTCCCACAACGAGTACCTGCCGATGCACGAGAACGGCATGTGCCTCATCGCCTTCAACGGTGATGAAGAGTTGCTCCACAAGACCTACTACTCCATCGGCGGCGGTTTCATTGTCTCCCAGGAAGATTTTGCAAAGCGCGGCGAGGACAACGTCAAGGTTCCTTACGCCTACGCAAGCGCACAGGAAATGCTCGCCCTCTGCGAGCAGCACAACTTGACTCTTCCAGAGCTGGGCATGGCCAACGAGCTGGCGCACGCCACCGAAGAAGAGGTCAAGGAGCACATGCGCAAGGTCCGCGATGTCATGTACACCGGCATCGAGCGTGGCTCATCAACTGACGGCCCTCTGCCGGGCCAGCTCCTCGTCCCACGCCGTGCTGCTGCGCTCAAGCGCCTGCTGGAAACGGATGAGCCGCACGATGGACTCAACATCCTCGACTGGGTCAACATGTTCGCGCTTTCCATCTCCGAGGAAAACGCTTCGTGTGGCCGCGTGGTCACCGCTCCTACCAACGGCGCTTGCGGCATCGTCCCAGCAGTCATCGCCTACTACGACAAGTTCGTTGAGCCGGTCACCGAGGAGATGTTCTCCGACTACATCTTCGCCTGCAACCAGATTGCTTCGCTGTACAAGATGAATGCATCCATCTCGGGTGCAGAGGTTGGTTGCCAGGGCGAGGTCGGCGTCGCCTGTTCCATGGCCGCCGGCGGTCTGGCTCAGCTCATGGGCGCTACCCCAGAGCAGGTCTGCATCGCAGCCGAAATCGCTATGGAGCACAAGCTCGGCTTGACCTGTGACCCGGTCCTGGGCCAGGTACAGATTCCGTGCATCGAGCGCAACGCAGTCGCTGCAGTTGACTCCATCACCAGCGCCCGCATGGCCCTTGAGCGCGAGTCCAAGCCATGCGTCAGCCTCGATGACGTCATCTGGACGATGTACAAGACGGGTAAGGATATGAACGCCAAGTACCGCGAGACCTCCCAGTGTGGCCTTGCACTGGCTATCCACCCACCTATCCCAGTCTGCGGCTAATACTGCCGTAAGGCACACCTTGAGCGGGTGAACACAGCGCTTGGCCGCTCGTGTTTACCCGCTTTTTGTCGTGTTAATATCTATCCAACTTTCTTAAAGTGTCAGGAACTTAAAGGACATGCTTCAGCTGATGAATGAACTCAACAGTCATGGCATAGACCAAGATTTCCTCGGGCAGTACGTACCACTCGTCGAATTTCTAGGCCAGGCCTTGGGCCCAAACACTGAGATCGTTCTGCACGATCTCGATGTCCCAGATCAGTCAATCATCGCCATTGCGAACGGCCACATCTCCGGCCGCCAGATTGGCGGGCCTGTAACTGATTTCGCCCTGTGGTTTATGAAACAAGGCGACGCCTCCGCCGTCCCCATGATGACCGGCTACCGGGCCGTCAACACGGAGGGCAAGATTTGCCACTCCTCTAGCTACTTCCTGCGTGACGAGACCGGCCATATGCGCGGCATGCTGTGCATCAACGTCGACATCTCGGATCTCGTAGCAATCCGCAACGCCGCCAGCTTCCTCATCGGCAACACCGAGGAAGCACCGGATAAGGCCCAAGCCTTCGGCGGCTACCCGGGAGCAAGCGCAGCCCAGGCTGCTGTGACTGCTCTGGCCCCGCAACCAGAGCCAGAGGAGGCGGTCAGCGAATCGCTGCGCGACAACGTAGAGAACCTGTTGGACTCCATGCTGGATTCCGCGATTTCTACCCAGTCCGTGCCTGTCCGACGCATGCAGCGCGACGAGCGCATCGAGGTCGTTCGCGCCCTCGAAGATAGCGGCTTCTTCCTCTTGAAGGGCGGAATCGCCGCCGCGGCAGAGCGCCTTCGAGTCTCCGAGCCGACCATCTACCGATACTTGGTCAAAGTGCGTAGCTAGCCAGGCCAATGGCCAACTGCAAGGCCAAACTGCCCATGCCATGAGTGAGCCCTCCCCCGTATGCGGGGAGGGCCTCCTTAATGTGTGCACTACTTTTGAATAATTTTCTATCCCGGGGAACTAAACGCACAAGCGCTTCGTTGTACCTCATGTACAAAGCCGCAACCTCAGGAGGCTAGAGATGGCTGAAAAGTCCCACACCAAGGCCGCTGACCTTGGAAACAATTCAAATGAAGAGGAGCAGGAGGTAGACCGCGGCTCACGCCGCAACCAGACCAATGACAACCCTTCCGCCGACTTGGTCCGTGTTTATCTCAACGGCATCGGCAAAACCGCACTGCTCAGCGCTGAAGATGAGGTAGAACTCGCCCAGCGCATCGAGGTTGGTCTCTACGCCGAGTACAAGCTGGCGAATGCAGAAAAGGTCACCCGCGCCGAAAAGCGTGATCTCAAAATTCTGGTCCGGGAAGGCAAGAAGGCACGCTCCCACCTGCTGGAGGCAAACCTGCGCTTGGTCGTTTCGCTTGCGAAACGCTACACCGGCCGCGGCATGCCACTTCTGGATCTCATCCAGGAAGGCAACCTGGGCCTTATCCGCGCCATGGAGAAGTTTGATTACGCCAAGGGCTTTAAGTTCTCCACCTACGCCACCTGGTGGATCCGTCAGGCCATTACCCGCGGCATGGCTGACCAGTCCCGCACCATCCGTCTGCCAGTCCACCTGGTAGAGCAGGTCAACAAGCTCTCCCGCATCAAGCGTGAGATGTACCAGTCCCTGGGCCGCGAGGCCACCAATGAGGAGCTGGCTGAAGAGTCCGGCATCGAGGAATCCAAGATCGAGATGCTGCTGCGTCAGTCCCGCGATCCTGTCTCCCTCGACATGCCTGTAGGCACCGATGAGGAAGCACCACTGGGTGACTTCATCGAGGACGCCGAAGCTACCGACGCCGAATCCGCCGTTGTGGCGGCAATGCGCCACTCCGATATTCGCGGTGTCATCGACACCCTTGAGGAGCGCGAGCAGGACGTCATCCGCCTGCGCTACGGCTTGGACGACGGTGTCCCGCGCACCCTGGATCAGATTGGCCGCAAGTTTGGCCTTTCCCGTGAGCGTGTGCGCCAGATTGAGCGCGAGGTCATGGCCAAGCTGCGTGACGGCAACCGTGCAGACCGCCTGCGTGAGTACGCACTCTAATCTTTAGCCCTCTCCTGAGAAATTCTCTTCACCCTGTCAGCCACTTCTCCTTTAATAGGCAGTAGCTGACAGGGTTTCAATCTTTTATAGGTAGAATATGTGAAGCTACACCGCGCCGAAAGCAAGAGATGCGTTTATCCCTTTCGGAAGCAGGCTCGGCAAAGTGCGGTATTGTTTAGTTATTGTTCGAAGACGCTGCGAGCCATGTCGCCCGCACCGAAAGGTGCGTTCCGGCCTTTTTGCTCACGGCGCCTTTCACCATCGTGCAGAAAGGTATGCCCACGTGAGGGACCTAGTTGATACCACTGAAATGTACCTGCGTACCATCTACGAACTTGAGGAAGAAGGCATCACGCCCCTGCGCGCGCGTATCGCCGAGCGCCTTGAGCAGTCAGGGCCCACGGTATCTCAGACCGTTGCACGCATGGAACGCGATGGCCTGCTGCACGTGCGCACCGACCGCAGCCTCGACCTCACCGCCCAGGGCCGCGAGCTCGCCACGGCGGTGATGCGTAAGCACCGCCTCGCGGAGCTTTTGCTTACCAACGTCCTGGGGCTCGACATTCACAAGGTCCACGACGAAGCCTGCCGCTGGGAGCACGTCATGAGCGAGGAAGTAGAAAAGCGCGTTGTCGCCGTGCTTTCCGACGCCACCCGCTCCCCCTTCGGCAACCCCATCCCGGCGTTGGATCAATTAGGCATCGAGGTTGGCGAGGCACCGAGCGGCACCCGCGCCATCGACCTTCCCAACGGCGTAGAGACCAAAGCTACTATCACGCAGATTAACGAGATCTTGCAGGTAGATTCCGCCACGTTCCGCGATATCAACGCAGCCGGCGTCGTAGTGGGTGCGCCCGTCACCGTGGTCAACGCCAACGGTGCGGTGACCCTTACCACCGAATCAGGTGCCAAGATTGAGCTGCTCGACGATCTGGCACACGCAATCCGCATTGAGGTGAAGTAAATGAAACTCCTAGTCACTGGCGGCGCAGGCTACGTCGGCTCCGTCTGCGCGGCGGTTCTGCTGGAAGCAGGCCACGAAGTCACCATCATCGATAACTTCACAACCGGCAACCGCGAGGCAGTTCCGGCAAACGCGCGCCTGGTAGAAGGCGATGTCGCCGACGTTGCCGATGAGGTGCTCTCCGAGGGCGGCTTCGACGGAGTTGTCCACTTCGCTGCCCGCTCGCTAGTTGGCGAGTCGGTGGAAATCCCTGCCGACTACTGGGAGCACAACGTTGTCACCTCCCTGAAGCTGCTCAACGCCATGCGCGCTCACGGTGTCAACAACCTGGTCTTCTCCTCTACCGCCGCCACCTACGGCGAGCCGCAGCAGGTGCCTATCACCGAGGACATGCCGACCCAACCCACCAACCCTTATGGCGCGTCCAAGCTGTCCATCGACTACATCATCACCTCCTTTGCCAAGGCTTATGGCCTAGGCGCCACTTCGTTGCGCTACTTCAACGTCGCGGGCGCTTACGACCTCATCGGCGAAAACCGCGAGGTGGAGACCCATCTGATTCCGCTGGTGTTGCAGGTAGCTTTGGGCCACCGCGACAAGATCTTCATGTTCGGCGATGACTATCCCACCACCGATGGCACCGCGGTGCGCGATTACATCCACATCCGCGACCTCGCCGAGGCGCACCTGCTCGCGCTGGAAAGCAATAAGCCGGGCACCCACCGCATCTATAACCTGGGCTCCGGCGATGGCTACTCCGTCAAGCAGGTCATCGAGATGTGCCGCGAGGTCACCGGCCACGAAATCCCGGCAGAGATTGCACCCCGGCGCGCCGGCGACCCAGCCACCCTGGTGGCTTCCTCCGAGAAGATCAAGGCCGAACTGGGCTGGAACCCCACCCGCACGGATCTGCGCACCATCGTCACCGATGCCTGGAACTTCACCAAGCAGCTCGGCGATAAAGCCCATTCCGCCAAGCGCTAAGCCACTTTGCCGTCCCGGGCTTGCAGCGCCATGGAACGCGCAACCCCAGAGGAATGACGCAGGGCTTCGGTCAGCTGGCTTGCCAGGCCATTGCGGTAAAGCCGGTGGACCAGGTTGCCGAAGGTATGCTCTGGGGCTTCCTCCAGCAGGATATTCAGCGCTGGCCCTGCCAGCTGGTAGCGCTCCATCTGCAGCTGCGCGATGGCATAAAGCACCAGCGCGTTATACCGGATAACCCCCTCGAAGGTCTTCGCCGTGGCCAGCATCAGGATGGCCGCTTTATCTGGCCGCTCGCAGAGCTTCTCAATGACCAGGTCGCGCGACCACGTGGTGGCCAGCCAGGTGGCGGCGGTCTCGAGAGCCTCGACGTCGCCAAGCGTGGCGTGTAAATCCTGCACCGCGCGCAGCTGCCACCACGCATCATCCAGGAACTCCTCAAGCGCTAACTCTGGGTCATCCTCGTAGAGCTCGATCTCTTCACGGAATTGCTGTGCCGCAGCCCGTGCGCGCTCTGCAATCTCGCGGCCCAACACCGTTCCTACCTGGTTATTGCCCGGCGCGAGCTTGGCATAGAGCTCCTCACGCGTTAGCTCCGGGATAAAGTCCTTATCCACGCAGTGGTGCATGGTGGGCGCAGAAGTCAGCGGTGGAATCTTTCCTTCCTGCCAATTCTTCATCGGCCCCTTGCCCTCGTGGTTGACGGCGCCGAAGAGAATTTCATAGCTGCCGCCGGTGATGATCTCCGGGGTATGCCAGGCGGCGTCGATGTCCATGCCGTCGTTGTGCTTGTGCAAGCCGTACATCCACTCGGCCAATGTGTCGACTTCGCTGGGTGGGCGCTGGGTGATAAAGAAGGCGAAGACGCCCTCGGTACGTTCGGTGGTAATTGTCTGCCAGACTTCCTCCGTCGCCGCCTTGGCGTCCGAGAAGTCCACGCGTGCGACGGGGCCCAACGCTATGCCGTGTGGTGAAGGCTCGAAGGTTAGAAAGACTACGGAATCGGTGGGATAGAACCCGAGCACTCCTGGCAGGTTGGCCAAAAGGTGTCCCGGGGTGTTGATCGGTGGATAGCTGTGCTGATGTGTGTCTTGCTTGCTCATAGCACTTAGTTTGCGCGAGCGCGCGGGCCACACACTAGGGTCAGTTTTCCCAAACGGCCGAATCTGTGGATAACTCATCGCGACGCCACCTACCATCCGGGGCTTTTAGGATCCTAAAGGGCGAAATTCAGGAATACTTGTTTAAGGCTCGGTGTTGAAAGCGGTAAGTGTCTTCCGAAGCTGTATTGTCGGGGCACAGGCTAAGGAGGTATCGCACGCATGCATGATGATCAAAGGCGCATCTACGAATTGGAATACCCAGCCCCAGTGGTGAAGGATTCTTCCAGTGAGGATGAAGGTCCCACGATGATCGTGGCTATGCATGGCTATGCCGATGCCGGCCAGGCGGTGGAGGCCTCTGCCGATCACTTGAAGGCCGCGCTGGAAAACCGCCAGCTCGCCTCCTTCAATAGCGACGAGCTCATGGACTACCGCTCGCGCCGCCCCATGGTCACCATTGACCATGACCGCACCGTCGAAATCGAAAACATCGAGCTCGGAATCAAGGTGCTGCGCGATAACTCCGGCAAGTCTTTCCTGCTGCTTTCCGGCCCTGAGCCGGACCTGCGCTGGGAGGCTTTCACCGAGGCCGTCGTGGGCATTGCAGAGAAGTTCGATGTACACGACACCATCGTTCTCTACGCCGCCCCGATGCCGGTTCCGCATACGCGCCCCACGGTGATTACCGCGCACGGCAACTCCCCTGAGTTGGTAGGCCGCATGATGAAGATTGAGCAGACCATGATGGTTCCGGGCTCGGCCGCCCTCTTCCTGGAAAAGGCACTGGATAAAAAGGGCCGCAACGTCGCTGGCTTTACCGTTTCGGTCCCGCATTACCTGGCTTCCTCACCGTATCCGCAGGGTACTTTCTCCCTGCTGAACTCGGTGTCGAATGCCGCAGGCCTCAACCTGCCTCTGCGCAGCTTAGAAGAAGACATCACGCGCGTGAACCAGCAGCTCGAGGAACAGGTCATGGACTCCGAGGAGGTTTCCTCCGTGGTCCAGCAGCTCGAGCAGCAGTATGACCATTCCCACGAGCGTTACCGCAAGGAGCACCCGAATGCTTTGCTGCCGGGTGAGGAATCCGTGCCCTCCGGCGAGGAAATCAGTGCGGAGTTCCAGGCTTTCCTAGCGAACCTAGACGGCGATTCCGAGCAGCGCCATGAGGTTCTGGACAGCGAGATCGATGACCGCGAGGATGCCGCCGATCGCGCTGCAGAAGATGATGAAGATAATCAGGAAGGCGAGAACTAGCCTCTTTCCACACGGCGGCGCCTTCATCCCCTAATGTAGGGAAGGTGAATCTTTCTCAGCTGCTGCCCGATCTCGCCGAAGTTCCTGATTCCCTCGTTGACGAGGCGGTTTGGGATACCTTTACTAGCTGGACCACGCAGCGCGGCATTTCGCTGTACCCAGCCCAAGAGGAGGCCTCGCTGGGTATCCTCGCTGGCGATAACGTCATCCTTGCCACGCCCACGGGCTCGGGCAAGTCCATGGTGGCAAATGCCGCGCACTTCATCGCGTTGGCGCGTGGCCAGCGCAGTTTTTATACCGCGCCGATTAAGGCTTTGGTCTCCGAGAAGTTCTTCGCCCTGTGCGAGATCTTCGGCGCCGAGAACGTAGGCATGATGACGGGCGACGCCACGGTCAACGGCAATGCTCCCATCATCGCCGCCACGGCAGAGATTGTGGCGAACATTGCGCTTCGCGACGGCGCTGATGCTGCCATCGATCAGGTAGTCATGGACGAGTTCCACTACTACTCCGAGCCGGACCGCGGCTGGGCCTGGCAGGTGCCGCTGCTGGAGCTGCCGAAGACGCAATTCTTGCTGATGTCTGCCACCCTGGGCGATACCGGCTGGTTGGAAAAGGACTTAACCGAACGCACCGGCCGCGAGACCACGCTGGTGGCCGGCACCACCCGCCCGGTGCCGCTGGATTTCTCCTACGTGTTTACCCCGGTCCACGAGACCATCGAGGAAATCCTCTCCTCCGGTAAGGCGCCGGTCTATGTGGTGCACTTCTCCCAACGTGAGGCCGCCGAGCGCGCCCAAGCGCTGACTTCCCTATCTGGCATCATCACGCCGGAGGAAAAGGAAGCTATTGCCAAGGAGCTGGCGCACTTCCGTTTTTCCACCGCCTTCGGCCGCGACTTGTCCAAGCTTTTGCGTCGCGGCATCGGCGTCCACCACGCGGGTATGTTGCCGAAGTACCGCCGCCTCGTCGAGAAGCTTGCGCAGCAGGGGCTGCTTAAGGTCATCTGCGGAACCGACACCCTGGGCGTGGGCATCAACGTGCCGATTCGCACGGTGCTGATGACCGGACTGGCCAAGTTCGATGGTCAACGCCAACGCATTTTGAAGTCCCGCGAGTTCCACCAGATTGCCGGCCGCGCGGGCCGCGCGGGCTATGACACCGAGGGCACCGTCATCGTTGAGGCCCCAGAGCACGAGATCGAAAACGCCAAGGCGCGGCGTCGCCTCAGCAACGACCCGGCGCGGCTGAAGAAGCTTAAGAAGAAGTCCCCGCGCGATGGCGAGGTCTCGTGGTCGGAGAAGACCTTCGCCCGCCTGACCGAGGCCGAGCCGGAGCAGCTGACTTCGCAGTTCCGGGTCTCGAACTCGATGCTGCTCAACGTGCTCTCCCGCCACGGCAACGGGTACGAGCACATGAAGCACCTGCTGCGTACCAACCATGACACCCGTAGCAAGCAGAACCAGGACATCCTGACCGCCATCGAGCTCTTCCGCGGCCTGCTGAACTCCGGCGTGGTGCAAAAATCAACCAAGGGCCTGGACATCTACGGCCGGCCCTATCACTTGGTCCGCGAACTGCCTCGAGACTTCGCGCTGAACCAGCCGCTTGGGCCTTTTGCTCTCGCCGCACTCACGCTGCTGGACCCAGAGTCTGAGACTTACACCTTAGACGTCATTTCCGTTTTTGAGGCGATCCTCGATGACCCGCGCCAGGTGCTCGTGGCCCAGCAGAAGCAGCGCCGCGGCGAGGAAATTGCCGCGCTGAAGGCCGACGGCGTCGATTACACCGAGCGCATGGCCATCGTTGAGGACATCACCTGGCCAAAGCCACTGGAGGAGCTGCTCGAGCAGGCCTATGACACCTTCGCGGAGACCAACGCGTGGGTCAAGGAGTTTGAGCTGCGCCCGAAGTCCGTGGTCCGCGACATGTTGGAAAGCGCCATGACCTTCTCGGACCTGGTGTCCACCTACGGCTTGGCTCGCTCCGAGGGCGTTATCCTGCGCTACCTCACGGACGCCTGGCGCACGCTCAAGCAGTCCATCCCGGAGGAATACATGAGCGAGGAGCTTGCCGACGTCGTCGTTTGGCTCGGCGAGCTCATCCGCCAGGTGGATTCCTCCCTCGTGGACGAGTGGGCGCAGATGGCCGGCGAGGATTCGCCGATTTCCCAGGAGGACCTGGAGCGCGAGCTGGCCTTCGGCGTTGAGGACCCTTCTGCCCTAACGTCCAACCGCCGCGCGTTTAGCATCATGGTGCGCAATTATTTCTTCCGCTTGGTGCAGCTTTTCGCGCTCGAAAAAGAGGATCGGCTGGCCGAGCTTTTGGACTACCTGGACGAGGTCCCCGACTTCGGCGCTGTCCTCGACGACTACTTCGACGAATACGACGACATCGATTCCGGCCCCGCCGCCCGTGGCCCGGAGTTCTTCCGCGTTTCCGGCCAGGACACCCGCTTGTGGGAGGTACGCCAGGTAATCAAGGATCCTGAGGGCGATCACGGCTATCAGTTCGTTGGACGCGTGGATCTCGACGCCTCCGATGCAGCCGGCGAGGTGCGCCTAGCGGAGCTGCGTATCGAGCACTAGCTTAGGAAAGGGTCTGCTGCGCGCCGCCAGCGCAGCCTAACCATGCTAGACAAGCCCTTTGACCTGCGACGACAATAAGAGTCGAAAGGACAAAAGGTGAAGACCATGGTTGATATGCTCCACCCCACCGAACCACACGCGGCAAGCCATAACTCGCGGCTCAATTCGCTACGCGCAACCGTGCTGGGCGCAAACGACGGCATCGTATCGGTCGCTGCGCTCTTGCTCGGCGTCGTTGGTTCTGGTGCCAGCGATCAAACAATCTTGACCGCTGGTCTTGCAGCCACGGTCTCCGGCGCGGTTTCCATGGCCTTGGGCGAATACGTCTCGGTGTCTGCGCAGCGCGACTCCGAGCGCGCACTCATTGCCAAAGAACGCTGGGAGCTCGCCGAGTTCCCCGAGCAGGAGCACGCCGAACTCACGGAGATGCTGGCGGGCTACGGCATGAGTGTGGAAACCGCGAGCCGCGCGGCCTACGAAATCGCCGATAATGACCCGCTCGATGCTCACCTGCGGCTGGAACTCGGCATCGACGGCGATGACCTCACCAACCCCTGGCATGCCGCATTTTGGTCAGCGGTCTCCTTCCTCGCCGGTGCATTGCTTCCGATGCTTGCCATCCTCATCGCACCTTCTGCCGCAGGCGGCTGGGCCGTCACCCTGGTTACGCTCCTAGCGCTTGCGCTTACCGGCTATATTTCCGCCCGCCTCGCCCGCACCAACTCCGCCCGCGCAGTCATCCGCCTGCTCATCGGCGGCGCCGCGGGTCTGGCCGTAACCTATGGAATCGGTACCTTGTTTGGGGTGGCCGTCGGCTAGCGCCGCGTTAAAACACCAAAAGGCTCGCACGATATTTCACCGTGCGAGCCTTTAAAGTGCTTTAGCGAGCAGCCTCAACCTGAATGGTCTGAGCGATAGCCTGGATAACGCCAGCGATCTTGACGCCCTCCCAGATCTGCTCCTTGGTCATGCCCTCTTCCTGCAGGGTCTTGGAGTGAGCAACCAGGCAGTGCTCGCAGCCGTTGATTGCGGAAACAACGGTGTTCCACAGCTCGAAGTTAGCCTTCTCCACGCCCGGCTTAGCGATGATGTTCATGCGCAGGCCGAACTTGACCTGAGCGTAGTCCTCGCCCAACCAGCCCTTGGCGCGGTATGCAACGTTGTTCATTGCCATGACGGTGGCAGCGCCCAGCGCGGCCTCGATAGCCTCAGCGGAAAGGTGTTCCTTTGCCTCTTCCATGATCTCGGAAAGAACGGTGTCGTTACGGGTTGCGGCAGCAGCAGCCAGCATGGAGCCCCACAGCTGCTCCTCGTTCAGCTCGGTGGAGCGAGCCAGGGTGCCCAGGTTCAGCTTCTGGTCCTTTGCGTACTCCGGAAGGGAAGACTTCAGGTTATCGATAGACATATCTTGTGCTCCTTAGCGTTTTTAATAAGTGTTTTTCAGAAGAAGTTCAAAGGAAAGCCCCTTCGGTTGCCCGAGGGGGCTTAGGCGTCACGCGTGACTGAGCACGCGCGGTTTAGTCGCCCTTAGAGAGCAGACTGAACGACGTCCATCTTGTTGATGTTCTTGGTTGGGTCATTAGCTTCCCAGTTGCAAGCGCAGACCTCTTCGGACTGCAGTGCGTCCAGAACGCGCAGAACCTCGTCAACGTTACGGCCGACAGCGTCCGGGGTAACGGAAACGAACTGGATAACGCCGTCTGGGTCGATGATGAAGGTTGCGCGGTCAGCAACACCGTCAGCGTTCTCAACACCGAGGGCGCGGATGAGGTCGTGGCGGATGTCAGAGAACATCGGGAAAGGAATTTCCTTCAGCTCTGGGTGGGTTGCGCGCCAGTTAAAGTGAGCGAACTCGTTATCGGTGGAGCCGCCGAGGATCTGGGTGTCGCGGTCCTGGAACTCCTCATCCAGCTTGCCGAAAGCAGCGATCTCGGTCGGGCAAACGAAGGTGAAGTCCTTCGGGTAGAAGAAGACGACCTTCCACTTGCCCTGGTACTTGTCCAGGGAAACCTGCTCGAAGTAATCCTCAGGCTGGTTAGCGTTAACGTCGTGCAGGTCGCCGCCCTTCAGTGCGGTGAGCTCGAACTCTGGGAACTTCTCGCCAACGGTCAAGATAGGCATATGAAAGACATCTCCTTAATAGATGTTGAATCAAATTTCTGGGCTGCGCATCTTCCAGCGCTTGTGGGGCCTTAAGCCCCGCCGCAGCCAAGTATGCCAACATCCGTTGCGCATGTCAATAGGAAATCCTATCGATGGATGTTAAAGTTATAGGCATGCACAATAAAGAGTACCGTCCCACACTCGCTCAGCTGCGAACATTCGTCACCATCGCGGAGAACAAACACTTCGGCACCGCCGCCGCAAAGCTGGAAATCTCCCAGCCTTCCCTCTCCCAAGCCCTCGTGGCCCTCGAACAGGGCCTTGGAATTCAACTCATCGAGCGCTCCACGCGCAAGGTAATAGTCACCGCCAACGGCGAAGAGCTCCTGCCCTACGCTAAAGCAACGCTCGAGGCCGCCGATGCGTTCCATGCCCATGCCCGCGGTGCCCACGGTACCCTCACTGGGCCGCTGACCATCGGCGTTATCCCCACCATCGCGCCATATATCCTGCCTACCCTGCTGCGGTCTATCACCGAGACCTACCCAGAACTCGAGCCGCGTTTTGTGGAGGAGCAGACGGAGCACCTTTTGGGCAAGCTGCGCGACGGCCAGTTAGATCTTGCCATCATCGCCCTGCCCTCCGAGGCCGCCGGCATGGTGGACGTGCCGCTGTACACGGAGGACTTCGTCGTGGTCACCGACAACAACGATGCCCTGGTAGGCCGCGAGGACCTCACCCTTGCAGAGCTAGATAGACTGAAGCTTTTGCTTCTCGACGACGGCCATTGCCTCCGCAATCAAGTCCTCGATCTGTGCCGCCGCGCGCATATCAACCCGTCCGAGGCCACCAACTCGGTTACTCGTGCATCCTCTTTGACCACGATTCTGCAGCTGGTCATGGGCGGATTGGGCGCAACACTTGTTCCGGAATCGGCGATTGCCACCGAGTGCACCAACCCGCACTTGCAGGTCTCACGCTTCGACCCAAGCGTTACCGCTGAGCGCAAGGTGGGCTTGGTCTTCCGCAGCTCCGCTGCTCGCGCCGAAGAATTCCGCAAGTTCGGTGCTCTGGTTACCGCTGCCTTCGAAGAAGCCCTGCAGCGCTCGCGCAACGTATAAAAAAATTCCTCGGCTCCTTGATTGGAACCGAGGATTTTCTTTTATCTTTAGGCCTGTACGTAGCGGCCAGCGCACTGGCGGAATAAGTGCGCCTCAGCCAGCAAGGAAACTGGAGCGAAGATGAAAAAGCCCAGACCAAGCGTGAAGATACAAGCGATACCCAGGCCGAACATCATCAGCGTATACAGCAGCAGCTGCATGTAGTTGGCCTTGCCCGCCATGAAGCCCTTCTTGATGGAATCGCCGATGGAGTCACCGTCAGCTGCGAACCATGGCATCAGCTTGTACAGCGGAGTGACCAGCCAGCCGATGATGACCATCACTGCCAGGATGCCGAAGACGGTGCCAGCAGCCGCCAGAGCTGCATCCTCGTCCTGAACGTCCGCGCTGGTGAGCGTGGCAAAGGCCGCGCCACCAAAGACCATGACGGCCAAAATCATGACCACGAAGGACACGAGGGCGATGATCAGCAGCATCAGGAAGGTATTGCCCCATCGTACGTCCTTACCGATGTAGGACCAGCCAGTCTTCAGATCATCAATCTGGAACAGCGCCAGACGCATGACGAACAAGGAGACCAGCAGGGAAATCACCTGCGTGATCACGTTGGAGAAGATATTGCCCGTGAACGCGGCGTTGCCGTCGCCGTTGGAGGCCAAGATGAATCCCACAACGGCACCGAAGATGCCGAATACAGCCAACATCAAAAGCGAACCCAAAATCCACAGCTGCCAGTTACTAAAGACCGTGCGGAATGCCCAGCCGATAGCCTTCGTCGCAGAAACCGGGCCGTTGTAGCCCACGCCGCCCTGTGGCTGCTCGTCGTAGCCAGCGTTCCCGCCCGCGTTGTAGCTACCGTAGGAAGGCAAGCCGTAGTCAGGACGGTCCTCCGGGTGGTTGGTTGGCTCATAACGCGGGAAATCCTTGCCGTCGCCTGCAGATCCAAAAGGTGAAGACATCTTCAATCCCCTCTATTTAAATTCATTTTCTTTTTCCTTGATCGCACCCACCCTATCAACATTTCCCGCCGCTTACGACGACTAGTAGAATTCACAACCAGCTATGACGACTTCTTCAACGCCCACCCGCGACGAGCTTTACGCCGCTCTCGACGAGGTTTCTACCAAAGATGCCCGCGCTTTCCGACGCCGCCTTCGCAAGGCCCGCTCGCCCCAAGCCCTCACCGCAATCGGGGGCGATATCCAACAAGCCCGCGAGCGCGTCGCGCTAATCGACGCCGCCGTTCCCCCTATTTCCTCCCCCGAGACCCTTCCGGTTTCCGTCCGCAAGGACGACATCGCAGAAGCCATCCGCGATAACCAGGTGGTCATCATCGCCGGCGAGACCGGCTCCGGTAAGACCACGCAGATCCCTAAGATCTGCCTCGAGCTAGGCCGTGGCCGCAAGGGGCTGATCGGCCATACCCAGCCGCGTCGTCTAGCCGCGCGCACCGTCGCCGAGCGTATCGCGCAGGAGATGGATCAGAAGATCGGCGAGTCCGTGGGCTACGCCATCCGTTTCGATGATCGCGTGTCTGCTACCACTGCCGTGAAACTAATGACGGACGGCATCCTGCTCGCGGAGATGCAGCGCGACCGCTTCCTGAATGCTTATGACACCATCATCATCGATGAGGCTCACGAGCGTTCCCTCAACATTGATTTCCTGCTGGGCTACTTAAAGCGCCTGCTGCCTAAGCGCCCGGATCTCAAGGTGATTATCACCTCCGCGACCATCGACCCAGAGCGCTTTGCCCAGCACTTCGCAGACGGTGAGGGAAAGCCCGCGCCCATCATCGAGGTCTCCGGGCGCACCTACCCGGTGGAAATTCGCTACCGGCCGCTCGAGTTCGAGGCTGGGGGCAAGGTCGTCGATCAAGATCCGCTAGACGGCCTGTACGAGGCCATCGAGGAGCTCATGGCAGAAGGAGAAGGCGACATCCTCTGCTTCTTCCCCGGCGAGCGCGATATCCGCGACGCGCAAGAGGCCATCGAGGCGCGCAAGTGGCGCGGCGTTGAGGTCACCCCACTGTTTGGCCGCCTGTCCAACGACGAGCAGCACCGCGTCTTTTCCGAGCACCGCGGCCGCCGCATCGTGCTGTCCACTAACATCGCAGAGACCTCGCTGACGGTCCCGGGTATTCGATACGTGGTAGACACCGGCACCGCGCGTATCTCGCGCTATTCCACCCGCACCAAGGTCCAGCGCCTGCCCATCGAGCCAATTTCGCAGGCCAGCGCCAACCAGCGTTCCGGCCGCTGCGGCCGTGTTGCCGACGGCATTGCCATCCGCCTGTACTCCGAGCAGGACTTCGCCTCCCGCCCAGAATTTACCGACCCCGAAATCCTGCGTACCAACTTGGCCAGCGTCATCCTGCAGATGATTTCGCTGCGCCTAGGCGATATCTCGGAGTTCCCCTTCGTGCAGCCGCCGGAGAACAAGGCCATTCGCGATGGCCTGCTGCTCCTCCGCGAGCTCGGCGCCCTGCACTCGCAAGAGGAAAAAGACGGTCTTCCGGTTCTCACCGACATCGGCCGCGACCTTTCCCGCATCCCCGTCGACCCCCGTATGGCGCGCATGCTCGTCGAGGCCCACCGCTCCGGTTGCTTGGAAGACGTCATGGTCATCGTCGCGGCCATGACCATCCAAGACGTTCGCGAGCGCCCCCTCGAATACCAAGCGCAAGCCGACCAAGCCCACGCGCGCTTTAAGGACGCCTCCTCCGACTTCCTCGCCATGCTCAACCTGTGGGATTTCCTCAAGGACGCCCGCACCGAGATGAGCGGCAATGCCTTCCGCAAGCGCATGAAGAAGGAATTCCTGCACTACATGCGCATCCGCGAGTGGTTTGACTTGGTGCGCCAGCTTAGGGACGTCGCCAAGCAGCTCGGATGGAACCAGCAAGAAGCCACCGAACGCCGCCCCGATGACATCCATATGTCGCTTTTAGCGGGCCTTTTGTCCAACATCGGCGCGCGCGATGGCAACTCCAAGGAATTCCACGGTGCCCGCAATACTCGTTTCCTGGTCTTCCCCGGTTCCGCGCTGGCGAAGAAGCCGCCGGAATTTCTAATGGCCGCCGAACTCGTCGAAACCTCGCGCCTGTGGGCACGCGACGTTGCCGCCATCGACCCCGCGTGGGTGGAAAAGCTCGGCGCGGACCTGCTACGTCACAACTATTCCGATCCCGTGTGGTCGCGCAAGCGCGCCGCCGCCGTGGCCACGCAGCGTTCGACGCTCTACGGCGTGCCCATCGTGGTAGACCGCACGGTGCCCTATCACCGCGTCGATCCGACGGCCGCACGCGACATGTTCATCCGCTCTGCCCTAATTGAAGGCGAGTGGAATACCCACCACCACTTCTTCCACGACAACGTGAAAAAGTTGGAAGAGGCCGCCGAGTTTGAGGACAAGGCGCGACGCCGAGGTCTGGTGGTTTCGGAGGACACGCTCTTCGATTTCTACGACACACGTATCCCCGCCAAGGTCACCACGGGCTGGCACTTCGACTCGTGGTGGAAGAAGCAGCGTCACAAGACCCCAGACCTGCTGGACTTCGACCCGGAAAAGCTTATCGAGGAAGACCACGACGTCACCGAGGAAGCCTTCCCGGACAGGTGGCTGAAGGGTTCGATTGACTATGACTTGAGCTATAAGTTCGAGCCCGGCGATCCCCTCGATGGCGTCACCTTGATGGTGCCCGTGCCGTTGCTTGCAGGGCTGGATACGGAGGGTTTCGACTGGCTGGTGCCGGGTCTGCGCCTGGAG
>NZ_KV800715.1:0-44729 GCF_001810285.1 Corynebacterium sp. HMSC071F07 | reverse complement strand
CGGAGCTAATCCGTTCCCTGCCGAAGGCGTTGCGCCGCACCGTGGTTCCCGCACCGGAGTTCGCAGAGCGTGCCCTGCCGCGTCTGCTTCCTTATGAAGGCCCCCTGACGCAGCAGCTTGCCGACGTCCTCCGCGAGCTCGGCGGCCAAGGGATCAACGCTTCCGACTTCCGGCCTTCCAGCCTGCCGCCGCACCTGCAGATGAACTACGCTGCGGTGGATAAGCGCGGGAAGGTTATCGATTCTGACCGGGACCTCGCAGCGCTCGTGCAGCGCCAGGCGGGGCACATCAAGTCCTCAGTCTCGCGGGTCGGACGCAAGTCTGAGTCGAAGGCCGTCAAAGAGTGGACGCCGGAGACGCTCGGCACTATTGACGAGGAAGTCCAAACGGTGGTTGACGGCCATGAGGTCACCGCGTACCCCGCGCTCGTGGCAACCGCGGACGGCGTTTCCCTGAAGGTTCACCCCACCAAGGCCGCTGCCGACGCTGCTATGTTGACCACCACTCTGACGCTGCTCCTGCGGGAGATTAACGTCAATCACCAACAGATGGTCAAGGGGCTGCCCTTGCAGCAGCGAGTGGCTGTCGACGCCTACCCGCACGGCGGCGCCGAAGGCCTCGTCGGCGATGCGCGGGTGGCTGCCATACGCGATCTCATGGTCGAAGCCGGCGGTGCGCCTCGGTCGCCGGAGGGCTTCGCCAAGCTTCGCGACGTCGTCAAGCCCCAGGTGCCTGGCCGCGTCCGACAATCCGTGGTGGCAATCGCACCAGGGCTTGCCGAGTATGCGAACCTGCGCGCCGAGCTCAAACAATGGGAAGGCCCTGCCATTGACGATATGCGCGAGCAGCTGAAGTTCCTGCTTCCCGAAAACGCCATCACCTTGCATGGCATGGCTCACCTGCGCCATCTGCCGCGCTACGTACAGGCTATGCGGATTCGTCTAGATGAGATGGGAATAGACCCGGACAAAGACGCGGACCGGCAGGCCGAAGTCGACGAGGCCAAAGCGTACCTCAACAATCGCCTGCGCAACCTGCCCGCCGGACGCGCCAAAACCCGCGAGGTCAAGGACATCTACTGGATGGTCGAGGAACTACGCGTCTCACTTTTTGCTCAGCGCCTAGGCACCGCGCACCCGGTATCCTTGCGCCGCATCCAAAAGGCGGCGGACAAGCTCCGCTAATCACCACGTCGTCTAGCTCCAGACGTGGCCATACGCTGTTCGCCGCCATCCGCAAACGAGCACCAGCCCTCGGCTGGCACTGCGGCTCTTAAAAGTTATCGCGGTCGCGGCGGCGCATCAGGCGAATTTCGGATTCGAAATCGTCGGCGCTTTCGAAGGACTTGTAAACGGACGCGAAGCGCAGGTAGGCCACCTCATCAAGGTCACGCAGCGGCTCGAGGATTGCAAGGCCAATGTCGTTGGCGTTGACCTGGGAGGAGCCGTGGCTGCGCACGGTCTCCTCTACTTCTTGGGCGAGCTTTTTCAAAGCGTCATCGCTGACGTCGCGTCCCTGGCAAGCGCGACGGACGCCGCGGATTAGCTTGTCGCGGCTGAACGGCTCCGCCAGACCGTTGCGCTTAACCACCAAAAGAACCGCTTTTTCCACCGTGGTGAAACGGCCTTTGCAGGAGGCGCACTCGCGCCGACGGCGGATGGCGGTGCCGGCGTCGACTACACGAGAGTCGATGACTCGCGACTGTTCATAATGACAAAACGGGCAGTACACCGCACGGTTCCTTTCACTTTCACGTCATCCACCTCCCACACGTGGAAGGCAGGCGTTAAGACCGCATTTAGTGTACTGCCCAAACAACTGGGGATGCCATTTTCCGGCCGGCATCCAAGCCGAGTGATTACTTTCCCACACCAACAGCGCCGCACGCCCACAGAACCGCACGCCAAGGGCTCCGCCTAGCCAAACGCGCGACGCCAAACGCGCGACGGCAGCTAACGCGCGACGGGCTAGCGTGCAGCGGCGGCTAGTGCGTAACGCCTGCCTGGACCACTTGGGTGTTCTCAGTGTGGACAGCACCAGTGTCAGCAGTCAATCCTCCGAATACAGTTCCGACGAACACGGCTGCACCAAAGACAGCGCCCAACAGATAATTCGCACGATTCGACTGCGCACGCGAATATTCTGGCTCGCCATGACCAGCGGCTTCAGCATTCGCGCAGCGGCGGATAGGGGCACCGTATGTTCGATTATCCACGCTAAGAGTTCGAACATCGTGGGGTGTTGTGGCTACCCCAGCGAGACGGACATCGTAGACATCTGCATCCCAAACAGAGGCTGCCGGCACGACGCGAGCGCGGTACGCGCGGCGAGCGTTAGTGGAAGTAACATGGGTGGAAGCGGTGTTGAGAGCGATAGCCATTGTGAGATCCTCCAGTGTTTGTACGTTGCGATTAACTGATGGTTGCAGAGTACTTTTCTGCTGCGACACGTTCGAAAAGTTCCATCGCTAATCCGTTCGAATTAGTTGCTATGTTCGATTTATAACAACTTTTCGAAAGTTTGTCCACACCTCCGGCAAATTTCTCGAACATTTGTCCCCCACGTGGTAGAAAAGAAGGGAGGTTTTTCGAAAGTTCGAGCAACCCAAGTTCGAACAACCCAAGTTCGAACAACCCAAGCCGCGACGGAAGCCGCGCGGCAACTTCCAACCCCGCCGAGGAGAAACCGTGCCACGCAAGCCAGCTAAAAACTCCGCTAAGCCCGACATCAACTCCCTTTCGCCGCGTCAACGCCGCATCCTCGACGTCATTCACGACGCAGTCATGCTCCGCGGTTACCCGCCAAGCATCCGCGAAATCGGCGACGCTGCCGGCCTCCAGTCCACCTCTTCCGTGGCCTATCAGCTCAAGCAACTAGAAGAAAAAGGCTTCCTACGCCGCGACCCAAACAAGCCCCGCGCCGTCGACGTACGCCACCTCAATGAGGAAGAGCCCAAGAAGCCAGGACGCAAGGCCTCACCCAAGGAAGAACCGCAGCAGCCTGTCGACGCCACCCCAGAGGACGCTTCCGCAGTTTCCTATATTCCGGTGGTCGGCCGCATTGCCGCAGGTTCGCCGATTACCGCCGAAGAAAACATCGACACCTACTTCCCCATGCCTGATGACGTAGTTGGCAACGGCGAGCTATACATGCTCCAGGTTGTGGGAGACTCCATGCAGGACGCAGGCATCCTCAACGGTGACTGGGTTATCGTTCGTTCGCAGTCGGTGGCCGAGGAAGGCGAGTTTGTCGCCGCGCTTCTCGACGGCGAGGAAGCCACCGTCAAGGAATTCCACCGGGATTCCTCGGGCGTGTGGCTCCTGCCCCACAACGATGCTTACTCCCCAATCAAGGGTGACGATGCAGAAATCATGGGCAAGGTAGTTTCTGTATTCCGCAAGCTCTAATCACCCACTTCTGTTGCTTCAACGCCAGCCAACGGTTGCCCGAAAATACCCCCTTTTATGCGTAATTTTCCGGTTGTCCATTGGCCGGCGTTTAATGTCACATTTTGCAAATCTACAGCTAAAGAAAATTTCGGCGATCGCATGCAAGATTGGCGATATGTGAAACTCTTTGTTTCGTTCCGATTCGTAGGGATTTCTGGAAAACTAGAGACAAGCCAGTATTATTCCGGCAACAGCTTCCGCTTACCCCCAATAAACGGAGGTTGTCTAGCCCCCACCCCGTTCCTGGGCAGACCTTTGGAGGACCCTATGTACGCAGAGGAGCGTCGCCGTCAGATCGCCTCCCTCACCGCAGTTGAGGGACGCGTCAACGTCACCGAGCTTTCCGAGCGCTTCGACGTCACCGCTGAAACCATTCGTCGCGATCTCGCGGTTCTAGACCGCGAAGGCGTTGTACACCGCGTGCATGGCGGCGCTGTGGCCTCTCAGTCCTTCCAAACCGCAGAGCTGACCCTCGACACCCGGCAGCGTTCCGCTACCGGCGCCAAGATTGCCATCGCACGCGCCGCCATGCAGTTCCTCCCAGACGCCGGAGGCAGCGTCTTCCTCGACGCGGGTACCACCACCAATGCCCTGGCAGACCTCATCGGCCAACAATTCGCCGCAGGGCAATTTTCGATAGTTTCCAATAGCTTGCCCATCTCGCTTTCCTTGGCAAGCAACGGCGTTCCCGACGTTCAGCTGCTCGGCGGCACCGTCCGCGCCATCACCCAGGCAGTCGTGGGCGATACTGCACTGCGCACCATGGCGCTCATGCGTGCCGACGTCGCCTTCATCGGCACCAATGCGCTCACCCTCGACCACGGCCTGTCTACCGCAGATTCCCAAGAGGCAGCCATCAAGTCTGCCTTTGTCACCAACGCCCACAAGGTCGTGGTCCTCTGCGATTCCTCAAAACTCGGTAACGATTATTTGGTCAGCTTCGCCTCTATCGCGGATATCGACGTCGTCATCACCGATTCCGCCGCACCAGAAAGCTTCATCGAGGCGCTTCGCGAGCGCGAAATCGAAGTAGTCATCGCCGCCGATAAGTAGCATCGGCACATACAAAAATAGCCCCGCAAAAAGCGGGGCTATCGTTATGTTTTAGAATTCGTCCAACAAAGAGAGCGCTGCCGCTCGGGCTTCGGATGGACCCTCGGCGTTGATGGCGGCGTCGGCAAGCTTTTGGCACTGCTCGAACGTCAGCTCCGCAAGCTGGGCGCCCACGCCGGCGACAGCCGTGGAAGCCGCCGACAGCGAGTTCACGCCCAAGCCAGTCAGCACGCAGGCAAGCAGCGGATCCGCTGCCGCCTCGCCGCATACGCCAACCGGAACATCGTTATCCTGGCCCACCACGCAGGTGTGCTGGATAAGGCGCAGCACCGCCGGCTGCCATGGGTCAGTAAGATATGCCAGCTGCGGGGAAAGACGATCCGCTGCCATGGTGTACTGCGTCAAGTCATTGGTACCAATAGAGACGAAGTCTAGATGCGGCATGATGGTATCGGCCATCAAAGCCGCTGCGGGAACCTCAATCATGGCGCCCGCAGTAAGGCCACGCTCGCGACAAAGACCCGCGAACCACTTCGCCTCAACGGCGGTAGCGACCATCGGCGCCATAACCCACGTCGGAGCATCGTAGCCACGGTCTGCGGAAGCCTTCGCAATGGCATCCAGCTGGCGAGTCAACAGCGCCTCGTTATCGCGCGCGATACGCAGACCACGCACGCCAAGCGCAGGGTTTTCCTCGGAAGACAGGGTGGCATAAGAAATCGGCTTATCTGAACCCGCATCCAAGGTGCGAACAACCACCTTGGAAGACGGGAAGGCGTTAAAGACCTTCCCATAGATGCGCGCCTGCTCATCCACCGTCGGCTCCTCGCTCGCAGAGAGGAAGGAAAGCTCAGTGCGGTAAAGACCAATGCCCTCTGCCTGGGAGTCCGACGCGATGCGCGCCGCGTTGCCGTCCGCGACGTTAGCCAAAAGCTGCACGCGATAGCCATCCTTAGTTTGCGCTGGGCCACGCCACTGCGCCACTCGCGCAGCCTTCTCGCGGTATTCCTCTACCGCCCGCAAAGACTCCTCGCGGTCTGCGCCCAAGTTCACTGTGCCAATAGAGCCGTCCACGAACACGAGCGTGCCGGCCTCAATGTCACGCAGCTCCGCGCCCGCGGCCACGATACATGGAATATCCAGCTGGCGGGCAATAATCGCCGTATGGCTCGTCGGGCCACCGAGCTCGGTGACCAAAGCCTTGATGTGTGCGGTGTCGAGGGTTGCGGTATCTGCGGGCGCGAGGTCATCAGCAAGCAGCACTGCTTCCCCGTTGACCATCGGCAGACCTGGCTCCTGCTCGCCACGCAGCTGCGCAATAACGCGGTCGCGCACGTCCTTTAGGTCCGTCGTGCGCTCGGCCATCACGCCGCCTGCTGCTTCAAACATGGTGACAAACTTCTCAGTCGCGCTCGCGGTTGCGTACTCCGCCGGCCGGCCTGCACGGATGGACTTGCGCACCGCTTTGTGCCAGCCGCGGTCCTTGACCATGCCGGCGGTAGCGCCCAGCACCTCAGCCGCCTGGCCTTCTGCGCCGGCCGCACGCTGCTCGAGGCGGCTTGCCACGATATCGACGGCCTCTAGGAAGCGGTCATACTCGCCGTCGCGCTTTTCTTCGTCGATTAGCTCCCCAGCAGTGGGCAGTTCTGGACGAGGACGCACCCACACGGCCTCGGCGTAGGCGACACCGGCGACGACGCCAGTACCCTTGATGGTTGATTGAGATTCGTTTTCCATCACACATTCCTTCGGGAGGGGATTTGCTCTCCCCCTAGATCATCACAGATCGGGTGAAAAAGCAACGAATACCACACTCTTTTGATTGACTTTCGGGCATAACCAGACAACAATCAACAGGGAGCAGAAATCTGCGCTCGACCACCGTCCAGCTAGCTTTCTCCCAATATACGCAAACTGCGAAAGGGACGAGTCTCCACAATGATTCTCACACTGCCCCCCAACCCCAGTATTGACGCCACCCTAAACCTCCAAGAAGCCATCAATCCGGGCGCAGTTCACCGCGCCAGCCAGGTTTCTCAGGTCGCAGGCGGCAAAGGCGTCAACGTCACGCACGCGGTGCACCTTGCCGGCGAGAAATCCGTCGCTCTTCTGCCCGCGCGCAAGGGCGATCACTTCCTCACCTTGATGGAAGACGGCAACATTCCCTTCGATGCCGTATCTATGCCCGGTTCTGTCCGAACCAACACCACCATCACCGAACCAGATGGCCGCACCACCAAGGTCAACGGCCCGGGCCCTGAGCTCGACGAGACAGTCCAGTCTTCCATTTCCTCCTCGCTGGCCGCGCTTTCCATCGGCGCGGAATGGGTGGTGCTTGCGGGGTCCCTGCCCAAAGGCGTTCCCACGCATTGGTACGCCACGCTTGTCGACGCCATCCGCTCCGCCTCGCCCCAAGCACGCATCGCCGTCGACACTTCCGACGCCCCGATGGTCGCCCTTGCAGAGCGCCTCAACGAGTCCGCGCCGAATCTAATCAAGCCCAATGGGCTTGAGCTCGGCCAGCTCACCGATACTGACGGAACTGCACTCGAGGCGGCCGCGGAACAGGGCGACTACTCAGGCGTCGTCGAAGCCGCGCGCGTAGTGGTTGGCCGCGGCGTCGATGAGGTTCTCGTCACTTTGGGCGGTGCTGGCGCAGTTCTCGTTACTGCAGATGGCGCTTGGGCTGCTACCCCACCTCCCACGGCTGTCGCATCCACCGTCGGCGCGGGTGATTCCGCACTTGCGGGCTATATTTTGGCCCGCCGCGCAGGGAAGGACTTTGCGGAAGCTTTGCGCCAATCCGTGGCCTACGGTTCTGCCGCTGCGGCTCTGCCCGGCACCCAGCTACCAAAGCCTGCACAAGTCAATATCGCAGAAACCAAAGTTTTAACCCTATAACCGCGTTTAACTACAACTCTGATCATTAAAGGAGTGTCCTCATGGCATCCAATCTCATCACGACAGACTTGGTCGCGTTGGACGCCGATTTCGGCGACAGTGTCGAATCTGTCATCACAAACCTTGCCACCCTGGTGCACGAGACGGGGCGCGCGACCTCCGTCGAGGGTCTCGCCCAACCGGCCATCGACCGCGAGGCCAAGGCTGGCACCGGCGTGCCCGGAGGCGTTGCTATTCCACACTGCCGCTCTGAGGTCGTCACCGAGCCAACGCTGGCCTTCGCGCGACTTTCCCGCGGCGTCGATTTCTCCGGTCCTGACGGTGACGCCCACTTGGTCTTCCTCATCGCTGCCCCCGCCGGTGGCGGTAAGGCACACCTAAAGATCCTTTCCAAGTTGGCCCGCGCGCTGGTAAAGAAGGACTTCCTCGAGGCGCTGCGTACTGCGGCGACCAAGGAGGAAATCGTCAAGCTGGTGCTGGATGTGGTCAACGCGGAAAAGCCCAAGAAACCTGCGAATTCTGCTTCCGCGGCGTCATCTGCTTCCGCGGCATCAACTTCCGCCGCTACGGCGGCGTCCGCTACCGCAACACCAACTACCGAGAACGCAGCCACCAACATCGTGGCGGTCACCGCCTGCCCCACCGGCATCGCGCATACCTACATGGCTGCCGACGCCCTGACCCAAACCGCGGCAGAGCGCACCGACATAAACCTCACCGTCGAGACCCAAGGCTCCTCGAATAACACCTCCGTCTCGCAATCGGTGATCGACGCCGCTGACGCCGTCATTTTCGCCACCGACGTCGGAGTGCGCGAACGTGAACGCTTCGCCGGCAAGCCCGTCATCGAATCCGGCGTCAAGCGCGCCATCAACGAGCCCGGCGTCATGCTCGATGAGGCCGTCGCCGCCGCCAAGAACCCGAATGCGCGGCGCGTGGCGGGAACGGCGGCATCGGAAAGCGCGTCCGGAAGCGCATCAGGCAGCGGAGAAGAAGGTGAAGCACTCGGCTGGGGCAAGCGCATCCAGCAGGCGATCATGACCGGCGTGTCCTACATGGTGCCTTTCGTCGCCGCAGGCGGCCTTTTGCTCGCCCTCGGCTTCCTCTTCGGCGGCTACGACATGGCCAACGGTTGGCAGGCGATTTCCACCAACTACTCGTTGACCAACCTGCCCGGCCACCAAGTTGAGGTCGACGGCGAGATGATGAGCTTCGACCGCTCCGGCTTGCTGCTCTATATCGGTGCGGTGCTCTTTGCCATCGGCCAAGCAGCCATGGGCTTTATCGTTGCGGCACTGTCGGGCTATATCGCCTTCGCATTTGCCGGCCGCCCGGGAATCGCTCCTGGTTTCGCCGGCGGCGCCATCGCCGTCGCCCTCGGCGCGGGCTTCATCGGTGGCCTGGTCACTGGTCTTATCGCGGGACTCATCGCCATGTGGATCGGCAACTGGAAGGTCCCGCGCTGGATCGGTTCCCTGATGCCGGTTGTCATCATTCCGCTGCTGACCAGCCTTATCACAGGTCTGTTGATGTACCTGCTGCTCGGCGCTCCGCTGGCCGCAATTATGGAAGGCCTGCAGAACTGGCTTTCTTCCATGTCCGGCTCGTCCGCCGTGCTGCTGGGCATCATCCTCGGGCTGATGATGTGCTTCGACCTGGGCGGCCCCGTCAATAAGGCGGCCTATCTCTTTGCCACCGCCGGCCTTTCCACTGGTGACCAGGCCTCCATGGAGATCATGGCCGCCGTCATGGCCTCCGGCATGGTTCCGCCGATTGCGCTATCGATTGCGACCTTCCTGCGCAAGAACCTGTTTACCCCGGCGGAGCAGGAAAACGGCAAGTCCGCGTGGCTACTCGGCCTCTCCTTCGTCTCGGAGGGCGCCATCCCATTCGCTGCCGCTGACCCGCTGCGCGTCATCCCGGCGATGATGCTCGGTGGCGCCACCACCGGTGCACTGTCGATGGCCCTGGGCGTCGGTTCGCGTGCCCCACACGGCGGCATCTTTGTCTTCTTCGCCATCGACCCGGCCTGGGCTTATGTCCTGGCTATCGCGGCGGGCGTCGTGGTTTCCGCGCTGGCGGTCATCGCGCTGAAGCAGTTCTGGCCGAACAAGACCGTCGAGGAAGCAGCCGCCAAGGCGGAGGCTGCCAAGGCCGCGGCATAACGCGTACACTTGTAGACACGAAATCTCACATAGTCGAAAGGACTTATCATCATGGCATCTAAGACCGTAAAGGTTGGCTCTTCCGTCGGACTGCACGCACGTCCTGCGTCCATCATCGCAGACGCTGCAGAGGCTTATGACGAAGACATTCTGCTGACCCTCGTCGGCAGCGATGACGACGAAGAGACCGACGCAGCTTCCTCCCTGATGATCATGGCCCTGGGCGCTGAGCAGGGTGACGAAGTTACCGTTACCTCCGAGAACGCAGAAGCAGTCGAGAAGATCGCCGCTCTCATCGAGCAGGACCTCGACGCTTCCTAGCGTTAGCGTTAAAAGACTTCCGAGCTTTAAAGCTTGGGAGTCTTTTTTAAGTTTTGAGCATGCCAAAGCGCCCGCGCGTGGCGGGGGCTCTAGCTCACCGGCGAAGCCCACGGCGGCAACCAGGTGATTTTTCCGCGAATGCGAGCTAGCTTTCCACGGGAAGTTTTCGGCGAACTTCCTGGCGGAGAGTCGTCATTTATTCCGTTGTGATACGCACAGCAGGTAACGAGGTTTCCGATGTTCGTATCGCCTCCCCTAGCCCAAGAGGTGAGGTGATGGACCTGCGCACTATCCGCCGGGTGATTACAGCCCGGCCACGCGCACGTGGGATTTTCGGCCGCGGCCAGCAGGCGCTGCTTTTCATTAGCAAACCGCCGCGTGCGATAAAGATTGACCGGCCCTTCATAAGGATGCACGAGGCTGACCAATCCATGCGCGGAAAGCACGCGGGAGACGAAATCCGCGCCAGAAATGCTCGCGCCGTTGGTCATGCGCAGCTGGATTTCCTCCCCGCCGCCTTGCGCGATTTCCACGAACTCGTCCAAAGTGATGACGACGTGGGAGCCCGCCACCGGCTTGTGCGCACCGGAAAAGAATCCCTCGTAAAAGGATTGGACGGGCGCTTCGGGTTTAAGGCAGAGAAGATATCGGCAATCATGTCCTGCTTGCCGGTAACGGTCAGGGACCACAGCGCTTGGCGACGCCGCGTAATCCGCACCCCTTCCTGTGGTTGCTTGGCGTATTCTTTCGCCATCGCGCGGGCTTTTGCCTTCAGCTTGTCCGCGGGAAGGGTGCTGGTGCAGAGTGTTTCCCGTACTTTCCACTTATCGCGTTGGCGTGGAATACGGGAAATGTAGCCTTCGATCATCGTCAGCGTGGACAGGCTATGCGCTGAGCCCTGCGCGTTGCGCTGGCAGCGCGAAGAGGAGGTGGGGCCAAAATAGATGCCCGCCAGATAGATAAGCTCGCGGGCCTGTAAGTTCGACGCGCCGAGCTGCACGAGCTGTGCTTCGCTGCGCCCGTGGGCGCCGGCAAGAATGGCCATGCCTGGCGCCTGGGCTGCGAGGAAGTCTGCTAGTGCGTTCATGGTTTTTAAGCCTAAAAAGCCCTCACCAAGCCCCACAAGAGACAATTTTTGGCCTGTGGATAACTTCGCCAAATTCACCCCGAAAAGGGGCGAGATTGGTGACGTATCCCGTTTTAGTACTTGGCGCCCTTGCCCTCACCAAGGGTTTCGTAGAGCCACTTCGCCGCAGGGTAGACCACAATGACGCCGATGGAGCCCCAAGCGATGCCCTCGAGGGAAACGGAACCCACGTTCAGCGTCAGGTTGCCGATGCCCGCAATCAACGCCACCGCAGCACAGGTCAGGTTCACCGGATTGTTGAAGTTGACCTTGTTATCCATCCAGATGCGGATGCCCAGCATGCCGATGAGGCCGTAAAGCACGAGAGTCGCTCCGCCCAGCACACCGGTGGGGATGGTGAAAATCAGGGCGCCGAACTTCGGGATGAAGGCCAAGCAGATGGCGAAGACCGCAGCCACCCAGTAGGCCGCCGTGGAGTACACGCGGGTCGCGGCCATAACGCCGATGTTCTCGGCATAAGTTGTGGTGCCGGAGCCGCCGAAGCCACCGGCGATGGCGGTGCCGAGACCGTCGGCGATAAGCGCGTCGCCAGCTAGGTCATCGAGGTCGCGCTTCGTCATCTCAGACACGGCCTTAACGTGGCCGATGTTTTCTGCGATCAGCACCACCAGCACTGGCAGCGCCACGGCGATGGCGGAGAACTTAAACTCCGGCGAGTGGAACTGCGGGACGCCAATCCAGGCAGCATCGCGGATGGTCTGCGCGGTTCCTTCCGCTAGGTTTCCGGTAAGCGCCGCAAAGACCCAGCCCACGACAACGCCGATGAGGATGCCCAAGCGGGAGACCATGCCGCGCCCGCCCACGGTTGCAAGGACGATAGCAGCCAGGGTAATCGCCGCAACGAGCGGCTGGGTCTGGAAGTTTGTCGTGGCCGCCGGCGCCAAGTTCAGGCCGATGAGCGCCACGATGGAACCAGTCACGGCCGGCGGCATCACGGCATCCAAGACACGGCGCCCCGCGGCTTTCACCACGAAACCGACGGCCATCAACACTGCACCGGTCACCAAAATGGAACCGGCCTGCGCGCTGATGCCATACTGCTGCGACGCCGTCAGCGGTGCGATGAAGGCAAAAGAAGAGCCCAGGTAGGAAGGCAGGCGATTGCGGGTAATCAACAGGAACAAAATAGTGCTGATGCCCGAGAACAGCAGCGTCGTATTAACCGGGAAACCGGTCAAGGTGGGAACCAGCAACGTGGCGCCAAACATAGCCACCACGTGCTGCATGCCGATGCCGATAGTGCGGCCCCAGCTCAAGCGTTCTTCAGGCGCTACTACCGCGCCAGGTGCAATATTCTTACCATCGCCGTGCAGGCGCCAACCAAAAGTACTCACGAGCCTTCATTATGGCCCACCAGCGGCGTTTTAGGAAACTTCTTCCGCAACGTACTCCGCCAATTCGTGGGCAATGGAGGCAGGCAGGCGGACGTCGACAAGCGTGCCCTCCCCTGTGTACTCCTCGCCCAAAACAGTGCCTTCGGCATGCACACGGGAGACAACATCGCCGCGGGTAAAAGGCACCAGCAAACGCACGTGCACATCGCGGGAGTTGAGAAAAAGCTCAACACGCGAGGTCAGCTCATCAATGCCCTCGCCGGTGTGCGCGGATACGTAGACCACGTTCTCGCGGTCGAGCACGTGGCGAATCTCAGCAAGCACCAGCGGATCGGCCTTATCGATCTTGTTGATGACGATAATCTCCGGCGGCGCCTGCTCGCCTGTTTCCTGCACGATGTCGTAGATGACCTTGTTGACAGCCTCGATCTGTTTCAGCGGGAACGGGTCGGAGCCATCGACCACGTGCAGCATGATATCTGCAGCCAAGACCTCCTCGAGGGTGGACTTGAAGGCCTCCACCAGCTGCGTGGGCAGGTGGCGCACGAAGCCGACGGTGTCGGTGAAGACGACTTGGCGGCCGTCGGCAAGCTCTGCGCGGCGGGTGGTTGGGTCAAGGGTGGCGAAAAGCGCATTTTCCACCAGCACGCCTGCGCCGGTCATCGCGTTGATGAGGGAAGACTTGCCCGCGTTGGTGTAGCCGGCGATGGCAATTTGCGCGATTGTCGACTCCTGACGCTTCGAGCGTTTGATATCACGTGCGGTTTTCATTCCGCGCAGCTCTTTACGCAGGCGCGCCATCTCGGAGCGGATGCGGCGACGGTCGGACTCAATCTTGGTCTCGCCGGGGCCGCGCAAGCCGACGCCGCCGTTAGAGCCCGCGCGGCCACCCGCCTGGCGCGAGAGGTTGCCGCCCCAGCCGCGGGTATGGGTATAGAGGTATTCCAGCTGTGCAAGCGAGACCTGCGCCTTGCCCTCTTTGGACTTCGCGTGTTGGGCGAAGATATCCAGAATCAGCATGGTGCGGTCAATGACCTTGGTGTTGAGCTCGCGCTCTAGGGCGGAAAGCTGACCGGGCTGCAGTTCGCCGTCGCAGATGACGGTGTCGGCGCCGGTGGCTTCGACGATTTCTTTGAGTTCCTGGACCTTGCCACGGCCGATGTAGGTGCCAGGGTCGGGCTTTTCGCGCTTTTGGTAAATCGCTTCCACGACTTCGGCGCCGGCGGTCTCGGTCAGCGCGGCAAGCTCGGCCATGGTGGCCTCTACTTCGGCGACGGTGCCTTCGGTCCATACGCCCACGAGTACGACCTGCTCGAGGCGCAGCTTGCGGTACTCCACCTCATAGCCGTCGGTGGTGTCTTCAGCGCGGATGGTGGTGGAAACGCGGCGAAAGGCGTTGCGCTCGGCTAGGTCGAGGTCGCCCGTGGTGGGCTGGAATTCCTCACCAAAAGCCTGCGCGAGAAGTTCTTCGTGATTTTCGTTCATGTTGCTTTTATTCTTGCACGTCGCAGGCTTAAAACCCCAATTTTTAGTAGCTAAAGCCTGCGGAGATACAATAGCCACTATGACCGAATCTTCCCCCGCCTCCACTGCCAATACTGAGATGCAGGCAATTGGCCTGAACTTTGTGCGTTGGCAAGACGCCGTTGAGGCAGCCATTTCCACCAACCAGCTCACCGTCACCGGCGAGATCCGCGACGGTCAGCTCATCCAATTCGCGGACCCGTCCGGAGCGCAGATCAATATCCTCGCGGTCGAGCCTTTTGCCACCTACATCGGTTTCGATTCCGTGACGCAGGGCTTTGCGCATGTGTCCATGGTCAACGACGTGCTGGCTTTCATGGAAATCCTGGACCCATTCGGCACCGTTCTCGCACAGGCCACCGCTAACCTCGCGCAGGGTCCGCTGCTGGCAGACGAAGAAACCCAGCCGTGGCAGCAGGTAGGCCTTAGCGTCATGGGCTTCGGCGTGCAACGCTATGCCTCCGCCGCAGATTACGAGGCAGAGTTTGATACTTACCCGGCGGCCTTCGAGTCTGAGGGCGCAGAGATTGTCGCGCAGGGTTCCGGCGCAGCGGCGCCTACCCCGGGCTGCCGATTCGCCGCCCGCGTGATGGAATCCGAGTGGCGCGAAAACCAGCTTACCGGCGAAAAGTTCATGCACCTGGTCATGGACGGCGTCTTCCCGTTCGACCTCTGCTTACCGGCCAGCTTCGGTAAGCTTCCCGCCAAGGATGAAGTTCTGGCTGGAACTGGTATGCTGACGGCTTCAATCGAAATGCCCACCGGCGGCTGCGGCTCCGACGGCGGCTGCTCCTGCGGTTCTGGCGGATGCCACTAAATAAAACGAAGAAGGGCCAGGTATGGACTCGACAGGGCGTCATATGCTCGCCGTCACCCTCGCGGTGGTGGCAGCCGTTGCGCTCATCGTGACCCTGAAACTGCCTGGCCTTTTCATTGCGCTCTTGGTGGCAGGCGCCATATGGCTTTTCGCCTCTGCACGTCCCGACGCCTCCGAGCACGCCGCCCTGCGCACCTCCATCGATCTTTCCGCGGACGATATCCGCGACGTGATCGCTGAATTCGACGCCTTCTGCAATTCGCAAAATACCGATGCCATTGCAGACCGCACTTTGCACCGCCCCGCGCTGCTGGATCTGGATTGCACGGATCCCACCATCGAGGCCTTCCGCTACGAATTAAACGGTGCCAAGCGATTTTTAAGCCGCTTGGACATCCGCGTATACCGCACAGACATCGAAACCGACGAGCTGGAATCCCTCTTAAGGGTTACCGATGACCGCGCCACCGAGCTGCGCGAGACCTGGCTCGCCGCCCGCCGCGCGGCCCTTTCCCTCGGCACGCACTACAAAGACTAAAGCGCGGTCTCGCCAGTTGCCACGATGCGCGAAGGGCCGGTAAGACGCGAGTCTTCGTCGAAGATCTCCACTTCCACCGTGCCGCCGGGAACATGGACGCTGACGGTGCCGGTGCCGTAGCCGGCGTCGGCAAGCGCGGCGCATGCGGCCGCCACGGTGCCGGTGCCGCAAGAGCGGGTCTCTCCGACGCCGCGTTCGAAGACACGCATGGAAACGGCGCCTTCAGCAAGCTGAGTCAGCACCTCAACGTTGACTCCCTCGGGAAAGAAGGACTCATCGAAAGTCGGCTGCTCGAAGGTCATCTCGGCCAGGCCTTCTGCCGAAAGCCCCGGGATGACCGCTGCCAGGTGCGGATTGCCCACGTCGACACCGAGGCCCGCAAAGCTCTCGCCTGCCATCGACGCCGTGGAAACTCCGGTTACCCGCGCAGCACCCATCTCCACGCTAACCTGCGCCTCGAACTCATCGAAGGAATGCACCGTCACCGTTTTCGCACCGGCACGGGTGCCGACGGTGAAGGTAACGGCCTGCACCAAGCCGCGGGAGCGCACCCAGTGGGCAAAGACGCGAGTGCCGTTGCCACACATTTCGGCGACGGAACCATCGGCGTTGCGGTAGTCCATGAACCAATCCTCGTCCGCGATGCCGTCTGCGAGCGGCTCCCTCAGCGCTCCCGCGCGGACCACGCGCAGCAGGCCATCGCCGCCGATTCCGGCGCGGCGATCGCACAGGCGCTGCACGCGCTCGGGGCTAAGCTCTAGCTGGCCGTCATGGTCTTCGATAATGACGAAATCGTTTTCCGTACCGTGTCCCTTGGCAAATTTCATGCCTCAATAATACGCAGCGCCTGCCCACGAGTATCGGCGGCCGCATCCAGCCAGTTGATGCGCTTGTCGCGGTTAAACCAAGAGCGTTGGCGGCGCACGTAACGCCGCGTTCCGGTAATCGTGCGCTCTATGGCTTCGTCCCAGGTCAGCTCTCCTCGCTGAGCTTGGAATACCTGCGCATAGCCGATGGCGCGGCCGGCGGTGGAATCTTCTACGAGGCCTTGTGTTTGCAGGCGCTCGACCTCCGTTACGAGCCCGCGTTCGAACATGCGTCGGCTGCGCAGCTCGATGCGCGGGTTGAGCCAATCTGCTTGCGTGCGCAGACCCAACAGCAGCGTGTTCCAGCGCGGCGGCACGTCCTTCGGCGGCTGGCTGGCTTTGAAGGGTTTGCCGGTCAGCTCGATGACCTCCAGCGCACGGACGGTGCGCCGCGGGTCCTTGTCCTCGATGATGGCGGCCGCGGCCGGATCTACTTCTGCAAGCTCCGCGTGCAGCTTATCGACGCCGATTTCCACCCTCCGCTGTTCATACTTCGCGCGAACTGCAGGGTCGGTGGGTGGAAACTGCCAGTCGTCGACGAGCGCCTGGACATAGAGCATCGAGCCACCCACGAGGATGGGCGTTTTGCCGCGGGCCATGATCGCCTCGACGTCGGAAATGGCGTCTGCTTGATAACGCGCGACGGAGGCCTTCTCCGTGACCTCCCAGACGTCAAGCTGGTGGTGCGGGATGCCCTCGCGTTCTTCCATCGTGAGCTTCGCCGTGCCGATGTCCATGCCGCGGTAGAGCTGCATGGAATCGACGTTGACAACCTCGCCGTCTAGCTCATGCGCGAGCTGCACGCCCAAGTCACTTTTACCCGAACCCGTAGGCCCTACGACTGCGATTGGTCTTAGCATTGCCACCCCGCCACGTATCGTCCAACGCCCAGCGTCGAATCCGCCGCGCGCAGTTCCGCCTTTAGCGGCCGCAGCGCCGCAAGCTCTGCCCACAGCGCAGTCTCCTCGACGCCGGCGGCACGCAGCTTATCTTCATCGCAGCTTTCGTCCGCGCCCGCTAGCAGGGATTCGCACCACTGGGCGGCCGCAGGGGCGGCGTCGATAAGCGCGAGCGGCGCGCGTTGGGTAAGCCCGGCACTGCCGTCTACGCACACGATGGTGAGAACGCCCGCGCGCGGGGTGCCTAGGTGCTCGCGGACCTCGCCCACGCGATAATCCGGACCACCTGCAAGCATGTAGCGCGCCATAAGCTCCGGCAGGTAATTGCCTTCGCCCAGCTCCACGCTCGGGACACCCCACGCGCGCAGGGAACCTGTATGTGCCGTATGCCAGCGTGCATCCCTGGAGCCAACGATGTCTAACACCAGCTCCTCATTGGCCGACGCGTATTCGCGGACCAGCTGCCGAGCTGCGCCTAATAGCGCGCGGCTAGGGGCATCTGCGGGAGATAATTCCTCCGCCAAGGCCGGCGAGGAAGGCATAATCAAAAGATTTAACATTGCTCACTCATCCTAATGCAGGAGAAGGTACTGTTAGGGAGAACACTCTAGGCAGCCGTGACGCGCGGCGCGACTTTCATAAAGGCGGTTTCAACCATGTCTATCCCAACCCCAGGTGCAATGCCCAAGAAGGGTGCTCGTCCAGGCCCTCGCCCGGGCGCACAGCCGGCGGCTAAGGTCGCAAAGAATGATCCGGCCAAATGGGGCCGCGTGGAGGAAGACGGTTCCGTCTTCGTCAATGCTCCCGAAGGCGAGCGCAAGATTGGCGAGTGGAAAGCCGGCACCCCGGCTGAGGGCTTGGCGCACTATGGTGCCCGCTACGATGACCTTTCCACCGAGATTGAGCTGCTGGAAACACGTTTGAAGGCGCACCCGGGCGAGGCGGAAACCATCAAGGCCACCGCCGCGGAGCTGCGGGAGTCTTTGCCTACCGCTGCCGTTATCGGCGATATTGCGGCCTTGGACAAGCGTTTGGGCGCTGTCATCGAGCACTCCGTAAGCGCCGGCGAGCAGGCGCAGGCCGATAAAGCGCGCCGCCGCACGGAAGGCATCGCGGCCAAGGAGAAGCTCGCGGCAGAGGCCGAGGACATCGCAGCGAACTCCACCGAGTGGAAGGCCGCGGGAGATCGCATCCGCGCCATCCTCGAGGAGTGGAAGCAGATTCGCGGAATCGACCGCAAGACTGACGACGCCCTCTGGAAGCGCTACTCGCGCGCACGCGACTCCTTTAATAGGCGTCGTGGAGCGCACTTCGCGGAGCTAGACCGCAATCGCGCGGCGGCCCGCAAGCGCAAGGAAGAGCTCGTCGAGCGCGCCGTGGCGCTGCAGGATTCCACCGACTGGGCAGCCACCGCGCGCGCCTACCGTGACCTGATGACCGAGTGGAAGGCCGCCGGCCGCGCCCCGCGCGAGGCCGATGACAAGCTGTGGGCTCAGTTCCGCGCTGCGCAGGACCACTTCTTCTCCGCTCGCAACGCCGTCAACGACGAGCGCGATAAGGAATTCGCCGCCAACGCGCAGGCGAAGGACGCCCTGATTGCGGAATACGACTCACAGATCGATCCTTCCAAGTCCATCGAGGCTGCTAAGGCGAAGCTGCGCGAGCTGCAAGAAAAGTGGGAGGAAATTGGATTCGTCCCACGCAACCAGGTCCGTGAATACGAGGCCAAGATTGAGGCCCTGGAAAAGCGCGTTTCCGCCGCGGAGGATTCCGAGTGGCGCCGTACCGATCCCGAAGCTCAGGCACGCGTGGCGCAGTTCCAGTCCAAGGTCGACGATCTAAACGCGCAAGCCGACGCCGCCGCTGCCAAGGGCAACGCCAAGAAGGAGCAGGACCTGCGCGCCCAGGCCGCGCAGTGGCAGGAGTTCGCGGACGCAGCGGCAGCTGCTGTAAATGACAAATAATTTGCTCGTCCAGATTGTCCCCGGCCGCGGAGAGCCAGCAGATTGCGTCCGTAGCTTCGTCTTCGACGCGAACCTGTATGCGCAAGAGGCCAGCGGTGACCCAGCCGCATCTTCTGCGCCTTCGCGGGTGGTCCAGCGCCTACAAGGCTCGAACGAGTCGCAGACCTATCTCTTTGGGCTAACTTCTCCTACCCCACTGGAGGTGGGCGCGCTGGGCTTGCCCACTATTTCCGCGGTGGAGCCCAGCCCGGAGTTGGATTTCGACGGCTTCATCCATATCTCGCTGCCTCTTCTTGAAGAAACACAGAATGCGGAAATCGAGTGCGTTCTCGCGGCGGGCCTGCTGCCCATGCCCGGCGAGGAGCTGTCCGCGGAAGCGTACGGGGTAGCCGAGCAGCTTGTCGACGCCGCCCTCGACCTGGCCCATAAGCTCGGCCGCAGCGTCGCACAGGTAGGCATGCTCTACCCTGCCGATGCGGACTACTCTTATGACCCGTTCTCGGGCCCGTATATCGCGCGGGGCTTTGCACAAAAGCACGCCGAGCACCAGATGTTCGTGGAGTTTCCGGATACGCCGGCGCGGCCTTTCCCGGTGGCCTCGCGTAAATTTCACGTCTTTGCCGACTATGACATCCCCGCTGAGTATCTGGATGACATCCTGGAGCTTTTGACCGTGGCCTCCACGGATGCGGTCTACGGCGATTTGAGCACCGAGCCTATTTATTGGACCGCGCAGCGTTTGGAGGAGGCGCATCGCAGGCTGCGGGCACGGCGCTCGCATACTCTTCTGGTTGCGATCGAGGAAGCCGGGCGTATCGTGGCGCTGACGGAGCTTTCCCGGCACGCGGATGCGGACCCGGAGGTCTGTGAGTGGACGCTGACGGTCACCGCCCGCGATAGGCGTCGACGCGGACTGGCCACGGCTGCGAAACTGCACGCACTGCACGAGGTCGCGCGCTGGTGGCCGGACGCGCGCCGGGCATATTGCTCGGTCGCGGATGCGGACCCGGCGATGAACCGCATCTATAAGCACCTAGGCGCGAAGGTTATTTCCACCTCCTCAGCCTGGGAGCTGCATCTCCGGAGTTAAATTCAGGGCTTAACGCTTGTGCGCTCGGCGGCGCCGGTCGTCGATAAGCAGCGGATTCTCCTCCGGAGGAAGTGTGGTCGCGGCCTCCGTCTGCAGGACGCCGACTTGATCGAGGCAGCTGGCTGCGGCGCGGGCCTTTTCGGCCGCTGCAATCTGCTCGGGGCTGCGCCTAAAGGCCACGCGGCAATACGCCAAGAATGCAATCAGGCTAGCGAGCACGCCGACCCACATGCCGATGGAGGCGCCGTTAGCGGTCGAGCCGCGGTACCAGAAGCCCCAAAGGTTAAGAAACAGCGAGATTGCCACCAGCATCCATGCAGCAAGGCCGTAGTTTAAGCGGCGGGTGATGACGGTGAGGCTGGTCAGCACGCCGATGCCCAGCAGGGCACACCACCCCGAGATGTTCTCCATGATGGAAATCTTCACGCTCGAGCTGTCCAGACCAAGAACCTCCCAGCCGTGGGCGGTGCCGGCATAGGGCAGAACCAGGTACGCCACCCACGCGACAACCGCTACGATGAGCGCGGTTTTGTAGCCTCCCAGTTCCATCTTCTGGGCGGCAGCGCGCTCGGCGGCGTGGGCGGTGTCGTACTGATTGCTCATGAAATACTCCTTTAGCAGCCGCAGGAATCTTGGGTGGCGGGGGCGCCAACCTGCGGTAGACCCAAACCTACGCCGATAGGCGCGGTGGTTGGGGTCTGACCCGCTGCGGACATGTCGCCGGCCTTAGTGCGGCGGTGCTCGGTAACGCCGGAGTCAGCCACGAGGAAGAAGGAACCAGAATCGGTGACGGTGGTATGCACGACGTCGCCTGGGCGGATATCTGCGCTGATGGAAGTGCCGGCGGCGTCGATAGGCGCAAAGTGCACGAGGCGGCCATCGCGGGAACGTCCGGTCAGGCGGTGAGTCTTGTCAGCCTTGCGGCCGCCCTCGGCCTGCACCAGCAGCTCGACGTCGGTGCCAACCAGCTTCGCATTCTCCTCGGCCTGGATGGAGTCCTGCAGCGCGACAAGGCGCTCAAAGCGCTCCTGCACGCTGTGCTTCGGGACCTGCTTTTCCATCTCCGCCGCCGGGGTACCCGGGCGCGGCGAATACTGGAAGGTAAAAGCGGAAGCAAAACGGGCGCGCTTTACCACTTCCATGGTGGCCTCGAAGTCCTCTTCGGTCTCGCCTGGGAAACCGACGATGATGTCAGTGGTGATGGCCGCATGCGGCATCTTCTCGCGGACTTCATCCAGGATGGCGAGGAACTTCTTCGAACGATAAGACCGGCGCATCTCCTTCAAGATGCGGTCGGAGCCAGACTGCAGCGGCATGTGCAGCTGCGGGCACACGGCTGGGGTCTCGGCCATGGCGTCGATGACGTCGGAAGTAAATTCTGCCGGGTGCGGCGAGGTAAAGCGCAGACGCTCCAAGCCCTCGATCTTTCCCACCTCGCGCAGCAGCTTCGAGAACGCGAACTTATCGCGCGGCAGGTCAGGGTCTGCAAAGTTCACGCCATAAGCGTTGACGTTTTGGCCCAGCAGGGTGACCTCGGAGACGCCTTGGTCTACCAGCGCCTTGACCTCGGCCAGGATGTCGCCTGGGCGGCGGTCCTCTTCCTTACCGCGCAGGGAAGGAACGATGCAGAAAGTACAGGTGTTGTTGCAGCCCACCGAGACCGAGACCCAGCCGGCGTAGGCAGACTCACGCTTTGCAGGGAGCACGGAAGGGAAAGCCTCGAGGGAATCAACGATTTCCACTTGGGCCTCGTCATTGTGGCGCGCGCGTTCGAGCAGCGTAGGAAGGGCACCCATGTTGTGGGTGCCAAAGACCGCATCGACCCACGGCGCGTTATCGAGGACGGTGTCTTTGTCCTTTTGCGCCAAGCAGCCGCCCACGGCAATCTGCATGCCGGGGTGGTTCTCCTTGGTCTTCTTCAATGCGCCCAGGGTGCCGTATAGGCGCTTATCTGCGTTCTCACGCACCGCGCAGGTGTTAAAGACGATGAGGTCGGGCTCGTCGCCGGAGTCGACTGCGCAGTAGCCTGCCTCCTCCAGCAAGCCGGAGATGCGCTCGGAATCGTGCACGTTCATCTGGCAGCCAAAAGTACGCACTTCGTAGGTGCGGGGCGCCTCAGTCTGGGGATTACTCACGTCGGGTCATTCTATCGGCCAAAGCAGCCAACTCATAAACCCTAGGATTCCAGCTCCGCGATGCGCGCATCCAGCGCCGCAATGGCAATCCGCATGGACATGCCTTGGTTGAAACCGCGCCGCGCCAGCACGCCTACGATGCGGCGCAAGTACTTATCACGTTCCGCCCGATCCGCCGGCACCGTTTTCACAGAGCGCGCCTTCTTTACCGCCAAGGCCTGGGCAATGGACTCCTCAGACTCCTCCGTCACCTGTTCCAAGGCCTCACTCCGCAGGGCTTGGGACACGCCCTTTTCCTGCAGCTCGCGATCTAGCACGCGCGCGGATTTACCCCTGCGGGCATGGCGCTGGCGCACCCACTCTTTGGCAAAGGTGGCGTCGTCAAGCAGGCCCACGTGCGTTAGGTCATCGAGGACCATCTCCACCACCTCGGCGTCGAATTCGAGGGCAAGGAGGCGGTCACTTAATTCCTTGCGGGAGCGGGCGCGCTGACCCAATAACAACAGCGCGCGGGAGCGCACCTTGGCTTTTGCTTCTTCTGCTTCGGCATCAAAAAGCCCGCCTCCAGCGGCGCCGGATTCATATTCGGCAAGCGCCTGGCGAAGCTTTTCGAGCTTTTCTGGGGCGGGCTTTGACATTTAGTCGTCGTCGAAGTCGACGTTCGGAACCAAATCGACAGCGTCATCCGTCAAGGAATCGTCCGCACCGGGCACGTCCATGTGGACTTCCTCCCCCGTCGCGGCCGCGGCGCCTATGCCCAGCTTGGTGAAGATCTTCTTCTCGATCTCATCAGCCAGGTCCTTGTTTTCCTTCAGGAAGTTACGGGCCTTCTCTTTACCCTGCCCCAGCTGGTCACCCTCGTAAGTAAACCAGGAACCGGACTTCTTGATAAAGCCATGCTCCACGCCAAGGTCGATGATGGAGGACTCACGCGAAATACCCTCGCCGTACATGATGTCGAACTCAGCGATCTTGAAAGGCGGGGAAACCTTGTTCTTCACAATCTTGATCTTGGTGCGGTTACCAATCGCATCCTGGCCATCCTTAAGCGTCTGGATGCGACGGATATCGCAGCGCACGGAAGCGTAGAACTTCAGCGCCTTACCACCGGTGGTGGTCTCCGGGGAGCCGAACATGACGCCGATCTTCTCGCGCAGCTGGTTAATAAAGATGGCGGTGGTGCCGGAGTTGTACAGCGCGCCGGTCATCTTGCGCAGCGCCTGGGACATCAGGCGGGCCTGCAGGCCGACGTGGGAGTCACCCATCTCGCCTTCGATTTCCGCCTTCGGGGTAAGGGCCGCGACGGAGTCGATAACGATGATGTCGATAGCGCCGGAACGCACGAGCATGTCGGCGATTTCCAGCGCCTGCTCACCGGTATCCGGCTGTGAAACCAGCAGGTTATCCGTATCCACGCCCAAAAGGCGAGCGTACTCAGGGTCAAGGGCGTGCTCGGCGTCGATAAACGCAGCGATGCCGCCTTCCTTCTGCGCAGACGCAATCGCGTGCAGCGCAACGGTAGTCTTACCCGAGGATTCTGGGCCGTAAATCTCCACGATGCGCCCGCGCGGGAATCCGCCAATGCCCAGTGCGATGTCGATGGCGGTGTTGCCGGAGGAAATCGCGCGGATTGGGGGACGCTCGTCATCACCAAGGCGCATGACAGCACCCTTACCGAAATCCTTCTCAATCATCGCCATCGCGGCGTCGAGCGCCTTCTGGCGGTCATCTCCCTTGCCCGCCGCAGCGGTGGACTTCTTCTTCGTTGCCATTTTCAATTCCTAACGTTGATTTACCTGCACATCCCACAGGCTCATTGATTTAGACTGCCAAACCGCACCTGCGGTTCCGCAGCAAAAGCTAAGCTAGCGCCGACGCCCGACACCCCAAACCACCTTACACACAAGTGTTCGAAACTAAAATACAAACCCCGCGTGTCCGCCCGGTTTTTAACTCACAGGTCTTCGAATGCGTTCGAACAACTAGAGCGTGGGATAGTCCACGCCCAAGCGACGGTTTTCCGGAACATCAAAATCATCGCACAGACCTTCCCATACCTCGCCTGGGTCTACCCCGCGTTCGATGAGCTCGTCAGCAGTCTCACCGTATTTAGCCAGCACGTGGGAGTGACTTATCCACTTGCCTTCGGATTCACCGAATTCATCGACTATCAGTTGGTGATACTCCGTCAATCGCATGCCCGCTATCCTACAGGCCGAAATGCCAAGCCCCAGCCCCCGCTCAACACGCCCGCCTGAACGCCGTTCAAAAGGCGAGTTTCCCAGCTGCAATGCCAGGCGTGTAATCTGCCCAACATGAAGAAGAACTCTGTCGCGGGCGACATCGCTTACGTTGCCGTCTTTACCGCTCTCATTATTGTCTTCGCGTTCGTTTCGATCCCCAGCCCGGTCTCCGGCGTTCCGATCGTTTTGCAGAACGCCGTCATCACCCTTGCTGGCCTGATTTTGGGCGGGCGCCGTGGCTTCTACGTAGGCCTACTTTTCATCGTTCTAGGTCTCGTTGGCCTACCGATCCTGGCTGGCGGCCGCAGCGTTTTGAGCGCACTGGCCGGGCCTACTGTGGGCTACATCGCGGGCTATGTCATCTCCCCTGCCATCGGCGGCGCGATTGCTTACCGCGCCCCGCGCAACAAGGCCGGCATGTGCATCGTCATTGCGCTCGCGGGCATCGTCAGCCTGCTCGTGCAATACACCTGCGGCACCATCGGCATGGCCTTGCGCGCGGGCATGGGCTGGGGCGAGGCCGCACTCGCGCAGATTCCTTTCCTGGGCCCTGACGCACTAAAGCTGGCGGTCATGGTCGCTATCGCGATTGGCGTGCACGCGGCGTTTCCGGATCTGATGGGACGCAAGCCCAAGAAGGCATAAATGTCCACCATCGAGTTCCAGAACGTCAGCGTCGCTTTCGACGAGGAAGAGGTTTTAAGCGATATAAACCTCACGCTTTCTGAGCAGCGCATTGCCATCATCGGCGCGAACGGCGGCGGTAAATCCACGCTCACCCGCCTCATCAATAGCCTAGGCGAGCCCACCTCGGGCACCGTGCTTGTCGACGGCGCGGATGTCGCCCGCCACGGAAAAGAAATCCGCCGCAAGGTCGGTTTTGTCTTCTCCGATGCGGAGAACCAAATTGTGATGCCGAACGTGCGTGACGACGTCGCCTTTTCGCTGCGTCGGCTCAAGCTCAGCAAGGCCGAGCGGAACGCACGCGTGGATGCTGCACTGGAGCGCTTTGGGCTACGCGAGCTGGCAGACCAGTCACCGCATACACTTTCTGGCGGGCAGAAGCAGCTGCTGGCTTTGGCCGCGGTTCTCGTGATGGAGCCGGTGCTTATCATCGCCGACGAACCCACCACTCTTTTGGACCTGCGCAACCGCGACCGCATCCGCCGCGAGTTTGCGCGCTTGGAGCAGCAGCTTATCGTGGTCACGCACGACTTGGATTTCATCCACGATTTCGACCGAGCCATTTGCATCGATGAGCACCGCATTGCTGCCGACGGCGCGCCCGCTGAGGTCATCGACTTCTATCGCTCCCTGATGGCCTCCCGCCCGCTGTAATTTCCGCCCGTTGTAGCAAAGGGAGACATTCGTGCCACAGAATACTCCGCTTGGGTTTTATGTCGATGCCGATACCTTCATCCACCGCCTGCCGGCGTGGGTGAAATTTGTAGTGCTCATCGCTTTCATCATCAGCACCACGATTTTTGCAAAGACCATTCCCGTAGCCGTGGGCTGCGCGGTAGTCGCGCTTGCGGTCTACCCGCTCGCGCGTATCCCTGCGCGCGTGGCTTGGGGCCAGCTTTATCCCCCGCTCTATTTGCTCGTGGCGCTGGCGGCGCTGCAATGGTGGCAGCAAGACCTTGAAACGGCGGTGACCACTTTCTTTAGCATTTATGCCGCCATCGTCGCGGCAGTACTCCTCACGCTGGCTACTAAGGTCTCGGAGATGATGGAGTCTTTTGAGAAGGCGCTCGCACCTCTTGGCAAGCTGGGGCTGCCGGTGGAAAATATCAGCCTGGCGATGTCACTTACGATCCGCCTCCTGCCGCTGATGCTCGGCACGGTTCAAGAGGTCATGGACGCCCGCAAGGCCCGCGGTGCGGGCACTTCCCTGCTAGCTTTCGGTACTCCGGTGGTCATCCGTTCGATACGCCGCGCCCGAGCCATGGGCGAGGCACTCCAAGCCCGCGGCGTGGGCGACTAGATACCGACTAGATACCGTCTAGATCCACAAAGACCCTCGAGAGAAGTTCTCGAGGGTCTTTTAAAGCTAAAAGCTACTGCTCGCCGCGCAGTTCGCGCAGGCGGGCCTGGACGGCGTCGTCAGCAGCGGCGTTAGGCTGCGCCGCCTGGTCCGCTGCAGAACCAGCGGTGCGGTTGCCCTCGATTGCCTGCTGGGAGTTGCCCTCAACAGCCTTGGAGGAACCCATCTCTGCACGGATCTGCTCCAGACGGGAGTGGCCAGCCAGCTGCACGCCTGCCTGCTCCACCTCGTGCATGCGGTTAGCCACGGAGTTCTCCGCCAGCTCCGCCTGGCCCAGGGCCTTGGTGTAGCGGCGCTCAATCTTGTCACGGACGGAATCCAAAGACGGAGTGTTGCCGTTAGCAGTCATCTCGTTCATGGAGTTGAGAGACTCGGAGACCTTCTCCTGCATCTTCGCCTGCTCGAGCTGGGAAAGCAGCTTGGAACGCTCGTTGACCTTTTCACGCAGGGCCATGCCATTGCGCTCGACGGCCTTCTTGGCCTGCTCTGCCTGCTGAAGGGCTTGATCGTGAAGCTTCTTGGTGTCTTCCACAGACTGCTCTGCGGTAACCAGCTGCGCGGCGAAGGCCTCTGCGGCGTTCTCGTACTCGGTGGCCTTGGTGTTATCACCTGCAGCGCGAGCCTTATCAGCAAGCTCCAGCGCCTGGCGGGTATTGCCCTGCAGCTTCTCAATCTCATTCAGGCGGCGGTTGAGCTGCATCTCCAGCTGACGCTGGTTACCGATGACAGCGGCTGCCTGCTGCGAAAGCTCCTGGTGCTGGCGCTGTGCGTCCTCGATGGCCTGCTCGATCTGTACCTTGGGATCAGCGTTTTCTTCGATCTTGGAATCGAAGAGTGCCATCAGGTACTTCCATGCCTTGGAAAATGGGTTCGCCATTAGTGTGTTTAAGCCTTCCTAAGTTGCGTTTAACGCGTGACTAAAAGTGTTTCGTTACCCCACCAATACTAACGAAATCCGCGCCCCACTGTGGTGCCTGAAGGCATAAAGTTCACTGTGAGACGCGGAGAGTTTTAAAGCTCAGAAGCGGCAGGCGCGGTGGTTGCCAGTTCCTCGTCCATGGACGGCAGCGCCATGAAGCCTGCAGCCTCAATCAAGACGTCAGAAACGCTGACCTCTAGAGCGTGGCAGACGGAGGCCAAAAGCTCGGAGGAAACTTCCTTGCGGCCGCGCTCGAGCTCCGAAAGGTATCCCGGGGAAACACGCGCGACGCTAGCAAGTTCGCGCAGAGTCACGCCCTTGTCGGCGCGGAATGCACGAAGGGTCAGTCCCAGAGCCTCACGCAGCAGCGGCTCCGGCGCGCGCTTGGGAGCCTCAACAGCACCTGCCGAGGCGTTGAAAGGCTTTTCAAGAAGTGCAGTAGTAGTGTTCATCAATCTGTACAACGGCGCTGCGGCCGGCTTTGTTCCCGAAAATCCTAATTTTCTTTCAAAGTTGATAGAAGCAGGCTCAAGACCTCTTCCACAGCGGCTTCACGGATCGCGTTACGGCTGCCCGATAGCTGCTCCAGTTGTATGCCACGGGCAGGAACCCCGGGGCCAACGATACCCACGAAGACCGTTCCCGCGGATTTGCCCTCTTGCGGGTCAGGTCCTGCCACGCCTGTCAGCGATAGCCCCCAGTCCGCGCCGGTCTCGCGCACCGCAGCCTCGGCCATCGCCTGCGCGGTTTTGGCTGAGACCACCCCTTGGGCTTCCAGCTCCTCCACCGGAACCGACAAGAAGTGAGACTTCACCTCGGTGGCATAAGTTACTAATCCACCGCGCAAGACTGCCGACGCCCCCGGGACCGTAGCGAGCGTGGCCGCCGCTAGGCCGGCAGTCAAGGACTCGCAGAAGGATACGGTCTGGTGGCGGTTGCGCAGGGCATCGACAAGCGCGGGCGCAGACATCAGGAGTTCTGCTTCCTACCGTCGATGAGGTACTGCACGCCCGTGACCACAGTGACCACGACGGCGATAAACATGACCACGAAGGAAGGAATGTCCATCCAGCTCGGCAGCGGGCACAGGTACATCGCCACGGCAAGGGACTGCAGGACGGTCTTGAGCTTGCCACCTTTAGACGCCGGGACGACCTTGCCCTGGCGTAGAAGGGCCATGCGCCAGAAGGTGATGCCGAATTCGCGGACAAGGATGACCACGGTAACCCATACCGGCAAAGCGCCGATGATGTTGAGGCAGACGAAGGCCGCGGTCATTAAGGCTTTGTCTGCGATAGGGTCGGCGATTTTGCCGAAGTCGGTGATGAGGCCACGGGAACGGGCGATGTCGCCATCGAGTTTGTCCGTAATCATTAACGCGGCGAATACACCAAACGCCCACCAGTCGTGGCCGGCCAGCACCAACCAGACGAATACGGGGATAAATAAGATGCGCAAGCTCGTCAGAATATTGGGTAGATTCCAGTTGGAAACGTGGGGATTTACATCCGACGCCGCCGCCGTTTTCTGCCGAGCCCTAGAGTGATTCACGGATTTTATCCTACCTGTCCTATTGAAGCCGCTGCGGCAAACTCCCCCATCTCTTTAAGATAAGTTTATGAAATACTTCGCAGTCAGCTACGAATACAACCCGCAAAACCCGGCCATCGCGGAAAACCGCCCAGCGCACCGCGAATTCATCGGTGATCTAAATGAAAAGGGCATAATTTTAGGCTCCGGCCCCTTTACTGATTCCAAGGGCGGTGCGCTCATCGTTTTGCAATTTGCCGATGAGGCCACCGAGGTTGCCGAAGCCATCAAAATTATGGACCAAGATCCATTCTTTGTCTGCGGCGCTGTTACTGCGCGCGCATTCCGCGAGTGGAACCCGGTGATTAACTCTTTTGCTTAAAGGTTAGGGCAGTTCGGTCTCTGGCAGATCGGCTGCCTTACCGACGAGCTCGCCCGACTTGGTGCGGACGATCTTGTTGCCCTCTTCGTCCCAGTCGTAGTGGTTGTGGGACACGGTGATGCCGCCCTGCGCTTCGTCGCGCTTGTTCTTAAGGACAGAAGCCGCGACGGTAAGCCCCAGCACGCCGACGATGACGAGCAGGGAGACCAAGGTCGGAATCTCCGGGATAGCCTCCACGTTTTCACCGCCGTTGATAAACGACAGGTTGTTCTCGTGCAGCGCGTGGAAGAGCAGCTTGATGCCGATGAAGCCCAGGATGATACCCAAGCCATAAGGCAGGTAAACCAAGCGCTCGAGCAGGCCATCGATGAGGAAGAACATCTGACGCAGGCCCATTAGCGCGAAGGCGTTGGTGCTAAAGACCAGGAACGGCTCCGAAGTAATGCCGTAGATCGCTGGGATGGAGTCGAAGGCGAACATGACGTCGATAAGCCCGATGGCGACCAGTGCCACGAACAAAGGCGTCAATGCCAGCTTGCCCTTCTTTGACCCGGACTCCTCGCGGTGGGTCAGCTTGTCACCGTGGTAGCGCGGGGTGACGTGGATGACCTTGCGCAGCCACTTGATGATCAGCATGTCATTCGGGTCAGTCTCTTCGGCATCGGTGACCTCGTCCACGATGAGCTTGACCGCGGTGTAGATGAGGAAGATGGCGAAGAGGTAAAACACGTCAGACCAGGCCTGGATGATTGCCGCGCCCAGCATGATGAAGATGAGGCGGAATACCAAAGCCAGGACGATGCCGATGAGCAGCACCTTTTGCTGGAAGCGGCGCGGAATCTTGAACGCGCCCATGATCAGTGCGAACACGAAGAGGTTATCCACGCTCAACGCCTGTTCGGTTATCCAACCGGTAAAGAACTGGATGGCGTGCTCATGATCCCACAACGCCCACACGATGCCGCCAAAGATGACGGCCATGCCCATATAGAACAAGGTCCAGAAGCCGGATTCCTTCATGGAGGGCTCGTGCGGCGAACGCACGTGGCTCAAGAAGTCAAAGATGAAAAAGCCGAGGATGACGGCGATGGTTAGTATCCAAATCCACAAAGGGACATGCATATAGAAATATCCTCCGGTCGAGTAAGAAAAGATTTGACCGGAGGTCTCCCCCAACTCGTCTACTGCGAGCCAGCGAGACCGGGAACTCATTTCCCTGCGGAGTTGCCGTGTTGACGATCATCGCTGTGGAACGGGGTACTCCCCTCCAAGACTTGTACTATCTTACACAAAAGTTAATACCCCACCGCAATGGCTGCGGTGGGGCGAGAAACTTATTGCCTAGAAGGCGCCGGAGGACGGGTTATACGTCGCTTGGACAGTGCGCGTGTCCTCGCCACTTGGGGCGGAGGCATCGTCGGCGGAAGAATCTTCCGCCGATTCAGCCTGCGCCATCTCGTCCTGGATTTCCTTCGGCGCCTCTGCTGGGTCGGCGCCCTTGATCATCCAGATGATGGTGTCGAGTTCTTCCGGCTTGACCAGCACCTCACGGGCCTTGGAGCCCTCGGATGGGCCCACGACGCCGCGGGATTCCATGAGATCCATGAGGCGGCCCGCCTTGGCGAAACCGATGCGCAGCTTGCGCTGGAGCATTGAGGTCGACCCCAGCTGGGAGGTAACAACCAGCTCGACTGCCTCGAGCAGATCGTCCATGTCCTTGCCGATATCGTCGTCGATTTCCTTCTTCGCCTCGGACTTCTTTTCTTCCGTGACGCCTTCAGTGTAGTCCGGCTGACCTTGTGCCTTCGCGGCATCGACAACAGCCTGAACCTCTTCGTCAGAAACGAAAGCACCCTGCATACGCACCGGACGGCCGCCCTGCGGAATGAAGAGGCCGTCACCCATGCCGATGAGCTTTTCTGCACCGCCTTGGTCCAAAATGACGCGGGAGTCCGTAAGGGACGAGGTAGCAAATGCCAAGCGGGAAGGAACGTTGGTCTTGATAAGACCGGTGACCACGTCCACGGAAGGTCGCTGGGTTGCAAGTACCAAGTGGATGCCGGCCGCACGCGCCTTCTGGGTGATGCGCACGATGGATTCCTCGATTTCCTTCGGCGCGGTCATCATGAGGTCGGCCAACTCGTCCACGACGCAGACGATGTACGGGTACGGGCGCATCTCGCGCTCGGAGCCGAGCGGCGCCTGGTGCTCGCCAGAGATGACCTTGCGGTTATAGTCCTCGATCTTGCGCACGCGGGCAGCCTTCATGTCCATGTAGCGCTGCTCCATCTCCTCGACGAGCCACTGCAGGGCCGCCGCCGCCTTCTTCGGCTGGGTGATAATAGGCGTAATAAGGTGCGGGATGCCCTCGTAAGGAGTCAGCTCCACCATCTTCGGGTCAACAAGGATGAGGCGGACCTGCTCCGGGGTCGCGCGCGTCAGGAGGGAAACCAGCATCGAGTTAACGAAGGCCGACTTACCGGAACCGGTGGCGCCGGCGACGAGCAGGTGCGGCATCTTCTGCACGGAATAGGACGAGTACTCGCCCTCGATGTCTTTGCCCAGGCCGATGAGCATCGGGTCCTCATCACTGGATATGGCCGGGGAATCCAGAACGTCACGCAGGCGCACCATCTCACGGTCCGCATTCGGAACCTCGATACCCACCGCAGACTTGCCCGGGATTGGGGTCAGCAGGCGCAGGTTGTCCGTCGCCACGGCATAGGCCAGGTTGGACTGCAGGTTCGTAATCTTGGAGACCTTCACGCCTGGTCCCAGCTCGATTTCGTAGCGGGTGACTGTCGGGCCACGGCTAAAGCCGGTGACCTGAGCATTGACCTTGAACTCCTCGAAGACATCGGTAATCGCCTCGATGATGCGGTCGTTGGCCTCGGTGCGGGCCTTGGTGGGCTTGCCCGCGGTCAACAATGCGGTGGTAGGCAGGTCGTAGTCGGACTCGTTGCCCATCGCGCCAACCTGTGCGGCGGCCGGTTGCTGCGCTGCAGGGGCCTGCGCGGCCTGTTGCTGCGCAGCAGGCTCCTCCACGGACTTGCCCGTCGCCGCATCGCGGCCGGAGCGCTGCTGGAACAGGCGCACTGCCTCCGCGTGTGCGGAAGAAACAACGTCGGAAGCAGCGTCCATTGCGGCCGCACCAGCAGCGCCGGCAGCGGCGGCACCAGCAGCGCCGGCAGCGGCGGCACCGGCAACGCTTGGCGACGCCTTCTTGGCTACAGGCTGAGCCGCAGGTTGTGCGGCCGGCTGCTGAGCCGACTGCTGGACTGGCTGCTGAGTCGGCTGTGCAGATTCCCCACGCTGCGGTGCAGAAGGTAAAACGGTGGTCTGCTCTTCATCACGCACGGCCGGGAACTCGTCGGTGTCCTCGATGTTGCGGGAGCCAGCGAAGTCTGGGCGGCCGTGCTGGACCGGCGCGGCGTTAGAAAAGGCTTCGGTGGGCTGGCCGGCCTCGTCAAGCAATGCTTGCTCTTCTTCTTGGGCAGCCGGCTTGGTGTTCGCGGAATCGAAGGACACGGTGGGCGGGTTGGCCGATTGGTAATCTGCCGGGTAGTTATCCATCGGCGTCGCCAAGCGGCGTGGGGCCTGGCGCCGCGCGCGACGTGGCTGCGACTGCTGGCGCTTATCACGTGGGGTGCGCTCGCGGCCTTCGGCAATGTCTTCGATGTCATCGTCGACGTGGCCATAGACATCGTCGTCGATGTCCTCGTCATAGTCGTCATAACGCTCGGCCTTCTTCTCGCGCAGGCCCGCCATCAGGTCGTTGAAGAGCGCAGAGAGGTAGTCGAAGGCCTGGCGCAAGGTGATGCCCGTGACGTTCAAAGCGCCGTAGATGATGAGCAGGATCAGCAGCGGCACGGCGACGTAGGCGGAAAATGCTGCCTCCAAAAGCTGGCCTACGGCAAAGCCGATGGCACCGCCGGCGTCTCCAGCCGCGTTATCATGCCAGGAAAGCTTGGGCAGACCGGCGAAGATGTGAATTAGGCCCAGCATCGAGACAATGATGAGGCCGATGCCGCCCATCACGCGGGGCTGCAGACGGCCAGCTACGCCGGAAACTCCCATCATCAGCGCCATGGCGAGCGCGATCAGGGCGACCGGCAAGACGTAAGCGCCCGCGCCGATGACATAGCGCACGGCGTCGGTGAGATAGGCGCCGATAACGCCAACGATGTCGAACCAAACCGCGCATGCCAAGACGATGGCTACGCCGATGAGTGTTAAGGCAACGGCATCCGGGTTGGAAATCTGGATGGTGCGCTCTTCGCGCGCGATTGCATCAGGAGCAGTTGCCGGATGCTCATCGAGCTCATGCTCGCGCGCTGCGCGATCTTCTGTGGCCTTTGCGCGGGTCACCTTGTTTTTCTTTTGTTTGCCGCGAGTAGAAATTTCCTCTGGCTCCCTTGCATCGTCGTATGCGAATTCTTCATAGCCTTCTGCCCCGCCGTCACTCGGACGCAGATTGCCAAAACCGCGGCTAACGCCGCGCGTCATATCGCCCATGCCACGCGCGGTGGCACCGAATGCGGCACTTAGGCCACGCCCGACAGCACGAAATGCGCTGCCGGTCCGCTCATAAGAGGGATCAGCAGCGCGGTTGGCGGAAGTAAGCGTCAGGTTCTCTGCCGCATTCCGCGACGTGGACTTGGCCGCTCCAGACCGCCCCGAGGGGCGCGATCGATTCGCAGGACGGGCCGCCCCCTTGCCGGAGCGGCCGCGATGCGAGGCGCGTGACGGTGCGTTTTTGACAGACATGCCAGCCACTTTAGTAGCCCACACCCCACTAATCACATACGCCACACGGGGTTTCGAGGAAGTATTTTCCTTAGTTAATGATGCGTCTGCGGGCCTGCAGGGCTGCCCGCAAGACGTACGTGGCTATATCTAGTCTAGAGGGTTGACCTAACGACGGCGCTTACGTCGCCCTCAATTTTCAGCGAGCAAGCATCGCGGCCAAAGACCCACAGCACGAGCTCTGGAACGGGCCCCATCACGCGGACGACGTCATCGCCGCGATCGGCAACCTTCCTATCGTCCGCGACGACGATCCGGCCAAAGTTCTCCGGATACAACACGACCGGCTTGGAAGACTTTTTCAGCATGCGTGGCGCGAGCATTTTCAGAGCCTTATGCAGCTCGCCCAAAACCACCGCGGAGAACTCGCGTTGCTCATTCATGCCATTGGCGCGGCGCACGTCCTCGTGGTGGACAAAGTGCTCGGTGAGATTGACCTTGGAGTCAACAAGACGCATTGGGTTGGCGCGTCCGGCTCCCCTCCCCCAGTCATCGACGAGCTCGGTGAAGTCGCGGGCAGCCGCCTGCTCCATCGCGGCGTCGAGACGGCCGGCAAGCTGTGGGACCAGCATGCCCGCCGCAGCGTCGGGACGGTTCTCACGCACCCACAGGTGGGCAGCTAGATCGCGGGTGCTCCAGCCCTGGCAGAGGGTGGGAGCGTCTGGTCCGAGCTTATGAAATAGCGTCACCAGCTTGGCGCGCTCAGCAGAAGAAAACGACATGTGCCCCAGCATAGACTGCTGGGGCACACGCCGTCAGACGAACAAGGCGGCTCGATACGCGCTGCCAAGCCTAAAGGTTTTTAAAGGGACTCGCGGGAAGCCTCTACCTCATCGTCGTCTGCAAGCAACGGACCAGAGTTGGTCGGAATGATGGTCGGCAGGATGACCGGCTCACGCTTGTACTTGGAATCCATGAGCTTGGTGACCTTGCGGCGGACCTTCTGGACCATGCGGTAAGTATCGTTCTCACCTTCGGCAGCGAGATCGTTCATGGTGTTTTCCACGATCTCGGCAACCTCTGGCACGATTCCACGGTCGTCGTCGGAGAAGCCCGTGGTGGAAACCGCGGGCTTTTCGAGCAGACGCGAGGTGCGGTTGTCGATGACACAGGTGATGGAGACAACGCCGCCAGCACCCAGGTTGGTGCGGTCTGCCAAGGTATCGGCATCGACGTCACCCATGGAAACACCATCGACGTAGAGGTTGCCCACCGTGATCTGGCCAACGACCTCGGCACGACCCTTGCGCAGGTCTACAACGACGCCGTTTTGGGCGAGAACCACGCGGTCGTGGTCGACGCCAGTAGAGACAGCCAGTTCCTTGTTCGCACGCAAATGGCGCCACTCGCCGTGGACCGGCATAGCGTTCTTCGGACGTGCAGCGTTGTAGAGGAACAAAAGCTCGCCGCCGTAGCCGTGGCCGGAAGCGTGAACCTTAGCCTCCTTGTTGGTGACAACCTCGGCACCAATCTGGGAGAGCATGTTCATCACACCGTAGACGGCCTCTTCGTTACCCGGAATCAGGGAGGAAGAGAAGATGATCAGATCGCCATCGCGAACGGTGATCTGACGGTGCTCGCGACGCGCCATGCGCGACAGTGCCGCCATCGGCTCGCCCTGGGTACCGGTGGTAATCAGAAGGACCTTGTGTGGTGCCATCTTGGCAGCCTCATCGATCGGGACGATGGTGCCGCGCGGAACCTTAAGGAAGCCCATCTTCTCGGCGATTTCCATGTTGCGCATCATGGAACGGCCGTTGAACGCGACCTTGCGGCCAGCGTAAACGGCGGCGTCGATAGCCGCCTGCACGCGGTAGACGTTCGAGGCGAAGGACGCAATGATGACGCGCTGCTTGGCATTGGAGACCAAACGGCGGAAGGTAGCCGGGATATCGCCCTCAGATGCGGAAACGCCTGGGATGTTCGCGTTGGTGGAATCGCAGAGCATGAGGTCGACGCCCTCGTCGCCGTAGCGAGACAGCGCCGGAAGGTCGGTCGGACGGTTATCCAGCGGGGTCTGGTCCAGCTTGATGTCACCAGTGTGGATGATGTTGCCAGCCGGGGTGCCCAGCATGATGCCCAGTGCATCCGGAACGGAGTGATTAACTGCCCAGAAGCGCAGACGGAACGGACCGTAGTTCACGTCGGACTTCTCGTTGACCTCAACGAACTTCGGCTTCTGGCGGTGCTCCTTACACTTCGCCGCAATCAGGGCGATGGTAAAGCGCGATGCCACGATTGGGATATCCGGGCGCAGCTTGAGAAGCCACGGGATAGCACCAATGTGGTCCTCGTGAGCGTGGGTAACCACGACCGCCTTGACCTTGTCGATCTTCTTTTCGATCGGGCCAAAGTCCGGCAAGATAAGGTCCACGCCCGGCTCCCCGGAGGACGGGAAGAGCACGCCACAGTCAATGATGAGCAGCTCGTCCTGGTACTCAAAGACGGTCATGTTACGACCGATCTCAGAAATACCGCCCAGAGCGTAAATGCGCAGGGCATCCTTCGGCTGCTTCGGCGGCTGCGGCAGGCGCTTGGTCAGATCCGCGCCCTGCATGGACTTCGGAACGTTGCGGCGGCCGCGGTTGTTGTTGCGGTTGCCACGGCCACCATTGTTATTGCCGTTATTGCCGTTGTTGTTATTTCCGTTGTTCTCGGCGTTGTTGCCGCCGCGGCCGCGACCGCGACCACCGCGGGAGCCACGGGAACGCGAGCGGCGGTTGCCGCCGTTCGAGTTCTCGGAATTGCCGTTGTTATTGGACTTCTTGTCGCCGGATTCCTGTTTTGGCTCCGAGTTGCTCGGTGCCTGAAAAACCGGCGAAGCCGCCTCGTTGGAGGCGGACTCGGTTTCCGCTGGTGGGCCCGCCTTGCGGGTAACCTTGCGGGAACGGTTACGGGGTTCAGTCATTCTTAAAGGACTCCAGCCTTTTCCATATCACGGCGAAGTTCCTCAATCTCCTGATCGCTTGCTGCGACAACAGGCAGACGAGGATCTCCGACTTCGATGCCCTGCAGGCGCAGGGCAGCCTTTGCGAGTGTTGCTCCTCCCAAGCGTGCTTGAGCTTGGATGAGCGGGGTCAAAGTTTGTGCATTGATCTCCCTTGCGCGTGCAAGATCGCCTTCTTCGAAGGCATCCAGAAGATCTGCGAGACCGCGCGGTGCTGCATGGCCAACCACGGAGATGACGCCAGATGCGCCCAAGGTCAGCCACGGCAGGTTTAGCGGGTCATCGCCGGAGTACCAGGCGAGGCCGGTCTCCTGAATAAGTGGGGTGGCTGCACCAAGGTTGCCTTTGGCGTCCTTGATGGCCTGAATAGTCGGCAATTCCGCGAGGCGACGGATGGTATCCGTCGCAATCGGAATGCCCGAGCGGCCAGGAATGTCATAGAGACAAATTGGGGTATCAGTTGCCTGAGCAATCGCTGCGAAGTGCGCATACACGCCTTCCTGCGAAGGCTTGGAGTAGTAAGGGGTCACGACGAGCAGGCTGTCTGCTCCCGCTTCTGCGGAAGCCTTTGCCATCTCAATCGAGGTGGCGGTGTTGTTGGTACCTGCTCCAGCGCAGATCTTTGCGCGGTCCCCTACTTCTTCCTTGACGGCCTTGAGCAGCGTTAGCTTTTCATCCAGCGTTGTCGTCGGCGATTCACCGGTGGTACCGCCCAGAATCAAAGAGTCGATACCGTTGTCAACGAGGTGAGCTGCCAGCCGGCGTCCCGCGGCGACATCGAGTTTGCCATCCCCGTCAAACGGGGTGACCATGGCTACTCCGACGCGTCCAAAGGTTTCTACGCCTGTCTTTGCTGTCATACCTGTGCTCATAGCCGTCAAGATTACCCGCTTCCCGCGAAATTTTGTTCATCGGGGTGGTCGCGTGGCGGAACAAGCTATGTCCACCGCCACGGACTTGAGCTAGGCGTATGGGCTCGCTGCCATTTCGGTGCCGTCGGCAAGCTGGGTGATGTGGAAGTCATCGAATACCACCGGCGACTGCTCCTGCAACAGCTTTAGGCAGGCAATAGCTAACTCGCGCATCTCGGTATCCGCCTGCTCTGTGGCACGCGCACCGATGAAGTGACGCCAAGCCCTGTAGTTGCCGGTAACCACGATGCGGCTTTCCGTGAGATTGGGCAACACCGCACGTGCCGCCTGCCGAGCCTGCTTCTTGCGCAGCAGTGCGTTGGGCTCATCTTCTAACTTGCTCTCCAGCGCGCTGAGCAGCTCGTTATAGACAAAGCGAGTTTCATCAACGGCCTGCATAGTAAGCCGCGTCAGCTGCTCGTCTTCAGCAATGAGCTTGGGCAGCACCACCTGAGTTTCCTCCGGGTGGACATAGCGCTGCGAGAGCTGGGAGAAGGAAAGTGGCGGTGGCGCACCAGCTCATGACTGGCAGAGCGCGACAGGCCGCGGATATACAACGTAGCCGTGGCGTGCTCCAGCAATGCGTCGTGGCCGACCTCCAGAATGTGGCGCAGGTAGGCCGAGTTTGTCGCGGTGCGCGGGTTCGGCTTATCGAAGGACTCGTAGCAAGCCCGGCCGGCAAATTCGACGAGAGCCTCGCCATCGGAGGCTGCCTGTTCCCTCTCCCACTCGATGCCCTGCGGCGGGTGGAACTGCGTTGCCGCGATGAGCTGGACGTCCAGTTCGCTAATGCGTGCCATATCTAGTGCCTTATGTCTCCCTGATAGTCCGACTTATAGGCCCAAGTACTTCTCAAGACCCACGGTCAGCCCTGGGTGCTCTGCAATCTGGCGAACGCCAACCAGCACGCCCGGGGTGAAGGAAGAACGATCATAGGAATCCTGGCGGATGGTCAAGGACTGCCCCTGGGCGCCAAAGATGACCTCCTCGTGGGCAACCATGCCGCGGGTACGCACGGCGTGGACTGGGACACCGTCGACGTCGGCGCCGCGTGCGCCTTCGAGAGCTTGCTCGGTAGCGTCCGGCATCTGACCTAGGCCTGCTTCCTTGCGGGCGGCCGCAATGCCCTGCGCGGTGTGGATGGCGGTGCCAGAAGGCGCATCCAGCTTGGTTGGGTGGTGGTACTCCACAACCTCGGCGGTCTCGAAGTACTTCGCAGCCTGTGCTGCGAAAAACATGGTCAGCACGGCGGAGATGGCAAAGTTTGGTGCAATCAGGACGTTGCCTGCGCCATCTTGCTTGGTCCACTCCTCGACCTGTGCCAGGCGGTCTGCGTCGAAACCGGTGGTGCCCACGACGCAGTGAATGCCGTTGCCAATGCAGAACTCAAGGTTTGCCATCACCGAAGATGGCTGGGTGAAGTCAACGATAACCTCGGCGTGGCTATCCACCAGCACCTGCAGGTCGGTATCGCGGTCAACCTCAGCGACCAGCTCGAGGTCATCTGCCGCATTAACGCCTTCTACAATCGCCTGACCCACGCGGCCCTTCGCACCCAAAACGCCAACTTTGATAGCCATAAATGCTCCTTTGCCCTGTTCAATATTCAATGTTCGATGTTCAATCTAAATTTAAATACGTATAAGCACGCTACATCTAGCGCAGGCCTTATTGCCTGCCCCAACGCCGACCAGTCTAACGCGCCAGTTGGCAACGCAGACTTTGTGCCATGCGTATCTATATTGCTTCCGTGCTTGTCGACGACGTCGCTCGCGCCCACGATTTCTACGTCAACACCTTGGGATTCAAGGTCAAAGACGATGTCACGCACGGCGACTTCCGTTGGCTCACTGTCACCAACGCCTCCGGTCCAGCCGACGGAAGCGGCATCGAACTCCTGCTAGAGCCCAATGGCCCTCCAGCAGCAGCTCCTTTTACCGAGGCACTCAAAAAAGACGGCATTCCGTTTACCCAGTTCCTGTCTGAGGACGTGCAGGCCGAGTACGAAAAGCTCAGCGCAAAGGGCGTTAATTTCACCATGGAGCCAACCGACGTCGGCCCTTCCATCATCGCCGTCTTCGACGACACAGTGGGCAACCTGATTCAGCTAGTCCAGCTCAAGCATTAAAGCCTTTCAAAACTAACAAGACACAAAAATCTCCTCCCTCAACATTTCACGCCGCAATAGCAGCGCCAGCTTAAACTTTAAGCAGATGTTGAGCGGAGGAGATTTTCTATTTTGGAATACTCAAGGCTTTAGGTCATAAGGCCTAAAGCCTGAAGCCTTAAGCCTTAAGCCTCTTCGACTGGAACCAGGGAGATCTTTCCGCGGTTGTCGATGTCTGCGATTTCGACCTGAATCTTATCGCCGACGTTGACGACGTCCTCAACCTTCTCGATGCGCTCGTCGCCGCCAAGCTTCGAGATGTGGATGAGGCCATCGCGGCCTGGAGTCAGGGAGACAAACGCGCCGAAGGCTACGGTCTTAACAACGGTGCCCAGGAAGCGCTCGCCGACCTTCGGCAGCTGCGGGTTAGCGATGGAGTTAACCTTCTCAATCGCTGCGTCGGCAGCCTCGCCCGTGGCAGCAGAGATGTAGACGGTACCGTCTTCCTCGATGGAAACCTCAGCGCCGGTCTCCTCGGTAATCGAGTTGATGGTCTTGCCCTTCGGGCCGATGAGCTCGCCGATCTTGTTGACCGGAATCTTCACGGAAGTGATCTTCGGAGCCAGACCAGACATCTCGTCTGGGCCTTCGATGACCTCAGCCATGGTCTCCAAGATGGTGGCGCGGGCGTCACGTGCCTGCTCCAGTGCCTTAGCCAAGACCTTGGACGGGATGCCATCGAGCTTGGTGTCCAGCTGCAGCGCGGTGATGAACTCGGAGGTACCTGCGACCTTGAAGTCCATGTCACCGAATGCATCCTCGGCGCCCAGGATGTCAGTCAGAGCGACGAACTTCTCCTTGCCGTCTACCTCACCGGAAACCAGGCCCATTGCGATACCTGCAACCGGGGCCTTCAGCGGCACACCAGCGTTGTACAGGGACAGCGTGGAAGCACAAACGGAGCCCATGGAAGTAGAACCGTTGGAGCCGAGGGCCTCAGAGACCTGACGGATGGCGTACGGGAAGTCCTCACGGGAAGGGATGACCGGCAGCAGGGCACGCTCGGCAAGAGCACCGTGGCCGATCTCGCGGCGCTTCGGGGAGCCAACGCGGCCGGTCTCACCGGTGGAGTACGGCGGGAAGTTGTAGTGGTGCATGTAGCGCTTGCCCGTGACCGGAGTCAGGGAATCGATCTGCTGCTCCATCTTGAGCATGTCCAGGGTGGTAACGCCCAGGATCTGGGTCTCACCGCGCTCGAAAAGGGAGGAACCGTGTGCGCGTGGGATGAGGTCAACCTCGACGCCCAGGTCACGGATGTCGGTGACGCCACGGCCGTCGATACGGAAGCCCTCGGTGAGGATCTTCTTGCGCACGATGGCCTTCATGACAGCGTTATACGCAGCGCGGATCTGCTTGGAGGCATCCTCATCCTCAAACTTCTCGAGGAGATCCGCCTCGACCTGCTCCATGTACTCGTTGGTAGCGTCGTCACGGTCCTGCTTGCCGGGGATGGTCATCAGCTTCTCCAGCTTCTTGGAGGCTGCCTTTTCCACGGCGTCAAATACGTCATCGGTGTATGGCGGGAAGAGCGGGAACTCCTGGGTTTCCTTAGCAGCGCGCTCAGCCAGACCTGCCTGCGCCTCGCAGAGGGTCTTGATGAATGGTTTTGCTGCTTCAAGGCCTGCTGCAACGGTGGATTCCTGCGGTGCCGGTGCGCCTTCCTTGATGCGCTCTGCAACGTTGATACCAGCGCCTGCCTCAACCATCATGATGGCAACGTCTTCCTTGCGGCCCTTCTTCACAATGCGGCCGGCGACGACCATCTCGAACAGCGCACGCTCGTGCTGCTCGTGGTTCGGGAACGCAACCCACTGGCCTTCTGGATGCTTGTCATCAGCGATAAGCGCCATGCGCACGCCGCCGACGGCGCCGGATACCGGCAGGCCGGAAAGCTGGGTGGAAGCAGATGCACCGTTGATGGCGATGACGTCGTAGTACTCCTCCGGTGCCATGGAAAGCACCGTGACAACGACCTGCACCTCGTTGCGCAGGCCCTTGACAAAGGTCGGGCGCAGTGGACGGTCGATCAGGCGGCAGGCCAGGATGGCTTCGGTGGAGGGACGGCCTTCGCGGCGGAAGAAGGAGCCCGGAATCTTGCCGGCTGCGTACATGCGCTCCTCGACGTCCACGGTCAGCGGGAAGAAGTCGAAGCCCTCACGCGGCTGGTTGGAGGCGGTGGTGGTGGACAGAAGCATGGTGTCCTCGTCCAGGTAAGTGGTGACAGAGCCGCCCGCCTGACGAGCCAGCTGGCCAGTCTCAAAACGGATGGTGCGGGTGCCAAAATCGCCATTGTCAAGGGGGGCGATTGCTTCGGTGATACCGAATTCTTCATCAATGTTGAACTCAACGGCGTTCTTAGCGCTCATTAAAGTCGTTCTCCTTTGGAGGTTTCTTTGGCGATCATCGGTGCCGCCTTCTCAAAAATTTGTCTATGACAACGTTGCACAATCCTAGCAGATATCCTGCGCTTTTGCCGCGACTACGCTCGTCTACAAAGCGGGTGAAACAAGCTTTCAAGAGCCGTAGGGTTTGTCCGCGGCTGTTAGATAGCACTCACCAATTAGATTGAACTGTGCTGGCTACCAGTAGATGGTAATCCTTATTAGAAAAACTATTTAAGGAGAAAAATGGCTTGCTCACTCGTAGCCAAGAATCTACAAATATCCCGAGGGAAAACAGTTGTCGTCGATAACTTCTCTGCAGAACTCAAATCCGGCGAAATTGTCGCCATGGTAGGACGAAATGGCGCCGGAAAGTCCACAATCATGTCGGTTCTTACTGGAAATCTCGTCGCCGCTTCCGGCACTGTTTCGATAGCGTCTAATAATGATCCGAAAACTGACAACGCAGCGTCATCGGTAGCTTTTGTCTCTCAAGGCCGTCCGCTTTACACCGGGATTACGGTCAAACAACATGTTCAATTGGCAAAAGACTTAAACGAAAGCTTCAAGCTCGACTGGGCAACTGAAAAAATCACCTCGCTTCGGATTCCGATGAACGCAAAGATTTCGCAGCTGTCAGGTGGTCAACACACCCAAGTGGCATTGATTATTGCGTTAGCTCGCGGGAAAAGATTTATGGTTCTCGACGAACCGATGGCAGATCTCGACCCAGTCGTAAAGATTTGGGTTCGTAAGCTTCTCGAATACGCAGCGAAAGAAGAAAACGTTGGAATTCTTGTTTCTTCACACACCGTTTCTGACCTATCCCCTGTTCTTTCGCATCTTTGGGTTATTGAACATGGAGAGCTCTTAGTTTCGGTTCCCCGAGAAACAATTGAAAATGAGGAGCACGGCGATTTTGAGAAGTTCGTTTTGGACCACCTCACGAAAGAAGGAATCTAATGCTTAAGGTAGCTACGCACTATTTTCGTATCGACAAAACTGCTTGGCTAGCTTGCGCCGGAATCCTAGTTCTGCTGGGCCTTCTAGCGGCTTATGAAGTGAAATTTAAGCCGTATTTGGGCATGACCGAAATGCTGGCCGGAATCGTGCCCATGTTCGCAGGCATTGTTTGGGCGGTCGCGCTCTTTTCCCGCGAGTTCGAATCAAAGTCAATAGTTTGGGCATTGGGTCAGGATTTTTCACCTTCCAAATTGTTCATTTGCAGGATGATCAGCCCACTTACCTCAACTGTGATCTTTGGATTACTCGTATGGGGAATCGTCGAAGTCAGCCAGCTTCGAGCGAATGGTTTGGGACCTCATGAAAATATGATGAGCTACTCCTACATCGCTGGTCATGGCATCTACCCCACCTTAGCTACGCTTGTGCTCGTATCTGTTGCTGCATTAGCCGGCATCTTGTTTAAGAAGTCGATCCCTAGCGTCGCTATTACCTTCGCGTTAGGATTGGTGATCGGCACAACGGGTGCTTCTTGGCTAAACCCTTTGTTGCCCGTCGAGCGCAGCGAAGTGAATCAAGCTGGCATGGATGAGTCTTTCAACTTAGTTCCGGGCAACACCATCTCTTCGACCCCGCTTGATAGCGGAAAGGCGCTCCTCGAATTCTATCCAAATACTGCTTTCTGGACCGCTCAAGGCTTTTACGCGCTCCTTTGGGTGGTAACTGCCCTTATTCTCTTGTGTCTAACCCATTACTTCTTCAAGCGCTCCGCACGGAACGTGGCCTAATCAGAAATAAACAAGCTCCGACACATGAATTTTGTGCCGGAGCTTAGTTTTAAGTCGGCACTCACCAAATCTGACCGGTCCAACTAACGCAAAAATCCTCAGCCCAGGAATTGGACTGAGGACTTATCTCTACTCTAAGCTGCGCTCCTCGACGTCCACGGTCACCGGAAGAAGTCGAAGCCCTCACGCGGCTGGTTGGAGGCGGTGGTGGTGGACAGAAGCATGGTGTCCTCGTCCAGGTAAGTGGTGACAGAGCCGCCCGCCTGACGAGCCAGCTGGCCAGTCTCAAAACGGATGGTGCGGGTGCCAAAATCGCCATTGTCAAGGGTGGCGATTGCTTCGGTGATACCGAATTCTTCATCAATGTTGAACTCAACAGCGTTTCTAGCGCTCAAAGTTTTCTACTCCTTGTAGCCCGTGTCGATTTGGGGTAGTTGGTACCGCG
>NZ_KV800714.1:222955-225480 GCF_001810285.1 Corynebacterium sp. HMSC071F07 | reverse complement strand
ATCCGTCGGGTCGGTTGGGTCGGTCGGATCCGTCGGATCGGCTGCGACGACGTCGATGGTGAACGTCGTGGTGGACTTGTTTCCAGCGGCGTTGGTTGCCGTGATAGTAACCGTGCTGCGGCCAAAGGCGCTCGGCTTGCCGCTGATGGTGCCGGTAGCTGGGTCAAATTCGACGCCAGTAGGCAGGCCGGTTGCGCGCAGCGTTGCTGCTGGGTCATCGCTGTGAACGGTGACTTCAGTGACGTCTTCGCCCAGCTTCACGGTCTGATCCGAAATCGGGTCAAGCTTCGGCGCGCTGGTATCGGCCGGCTCACGGACCACGATGGTGAAGGTTTCGTCGGTGGCATTGCCGCTGGCATCGGTGACCGTCACGGTGACCTCGTAGGTGCCCGGCTTGGTCGGGGTGCCGGTGATGGTGGCAACGCCGTCAACGGTCTCAAGCTTCACGCCATCCGGCAGACCGGAGGCCGTTACCTTATCCGTGTCCGAATCAGAAGAGACCCGAATCGTTTCAATCGGCGTATTGGCATCGACAGCCTGATCTGCAATCGGATCCACCTGCGGACCGGTTGCATCCTTTACGGTGATGGTCAGCTTCTTTTCGGTAGTATTGCCTGCCGCATCGGTGGCGGTCACCGTCACTTCATAGGTGCCCGGAGTAGTTGGCACACCGGAAATCTCGCCGGTGGACGCGAAGAACCGAACGCCATAAGGCAAGCCAGTCACGGTCAGGGTAGCCTGCGGGTCATCCGAGGTGATGTGAATCGGGTCAAGCTCGGTGTCTTCCGTGACGGTCCGATCGGCGACGCCGTCTAAGGAAGGCCCCTCAGAATCGACCACGGTGATCGTGAACTTCTCGACGGAAGACTTACCGTCGGCGTCAGTGGCCGTTACGGTGACCACGATGGGGAAGTCACCCGCGCGGGTTGGAGTACCCGAAATCGTATTGGTATTGGTGTCGTAAGTAACGCCGTCCGGCAGCCCGGTCACGGTGATCGTCGTAGAAATCGACGGATCCGTCACGGTTGGCTTAATCTCCGTAATCGCTTCCCCTAGCGGCACCTTCTGATCCGAAATTGGTTCCAGAACCGGCGCTCCAGGGTCGACGACGGTGATGGTGAAGGTCTCCTTGGTCGTGTTGCCCGCGGCATCGGTGACAACCACGGTCACGGGGTGCTCACCAGCGGTGGTTGGCGTGCCAGAGATGGTCCGGGTTTCTGGGTCGAAGCTGAGACCAGCATTTATGCTGATGACCGTCACGGTGTCGCTCGGATCGTCGCTGTCTACCTTGACAGGAGCGATGGCAACGCCCTTCTTTACCGCTTGATCGTCGATGGGGTTGACCTTCGGAGCAGTGGAATCGCTGACCGTGATGGTGAAGTCAACGTAGGAGGTGTTTCCGGCCGCATCGGTTGCCAGGACGCGCACTGGGTAAGTGCCCGCGGTGGTTGGCGTGCCGGAAATCGTGTTGGTAGCGGCGTCATACTGAACGCCCTCTGGCAGGCCGACTACGGAAATCTTGGCATCAGGGTCATCCGCCTTGACAACGATATCTTTAATGGCGCTGCCGGCAGCAACGTCTTGGTCACTGATCTCGTCCAGCTTTGGCCCCTGGGCATCGGTGACGGTGATGGTCGAGGTATCGATAGCCTTGTTGCCCGCTTCGTCGACCGCGGTCACGGTCACGGTGTAGGTGCCCGGCTTGGTTGGGGTACCGGTGATTAGTCCCGTCTCTGGGTCAAAAGTCATGCCATCAGGTAGGCCTTCAACCGTTACCTTCGCAGAAGGATCATCTACGCGCACTGGAATCGGGTTGGCCTCAGATCCCGCAGCGACCGTGCTATCGGGCAGCGGCTGGATGACTGGTGCACCGGCGTCATTGACGTTGATGTTGAAGACTTCTTCGGTGGTATTGCCAGCGTCGTCCTTAGCGGTGATCGTCACTGGGTAGCTTCCCGGCTTAGTCGGGGTGCCCTCAATCTGCTTGGTATCGGGGTTATAGCTCAAACCCTCAGGCAAGCCAGTGACTGTCAAGGAGGTCACCGCAACGTTGTCCTCAGCGGTAATCTCAATTGGCGTGATCGGGGAATCCGCGGGAACGGTAGGATCCGAAATCGGCGCGATCTGCGGCGCGGTCTTATCGGAGACGGTGATGACAAAATCAACGGGCTGCGAGGTATTGCCGGCGGCATCGGTAGCCGTGACCTTAATGGTGTAGGTTCCCGGCTTCTCTGGGCGGCCGGTAAAGGTGTTGGTCACGGGGTCGAAGCTAACCCCCTTCGGCAGGGTCTCCGGATCAACCTGGACGGTAGCATCCGGATCATTTACCGAGACCACGACCGGCTTAATCGTCTCGTTCAGAGCGATATCCTGCTTCTCAATCGGATCGATGACCGGGGCGGTCTTGTCTTCGACGGTGATGGTAAACGGTTCGTAGGACACGTTGCCCGCTGCATCAGTTGCCGCAATAACGACATCATAGGTACCCGGCTTAGTCGGGGTGCCGGAGATTTTCTTGGTCTCGG